>NZ_CP026311.1 GCF_002906575.1 Salinigranum rubrum | reverse complement strand
TCAGTCTCGTCATCCTCGGTACTGTCTCGCCCGAGGAGTCTGTGTAGGGGATTCATTGGTCTGCCTCGGTTCGCTCGTCCGTCGTGTCCACTTCCGCGTCCGTGTCCGCGTCTGCCGCCGTGAACGAGTCGTCAGCAACCGCGTCGCCGTTCGTTTCGTCAGTGTCTACCTCTGTACGGCCGCCGTCGGTGAGAGGGTCAACGTCCATCTCGCCGTCGACGCCACCGACAGGCACCGTGGTGAGATTCGAGAGGTCCACCTTCTGCCGGGACCGCACTGCGAGGGCGACACAGAGCAGCAACGCGGCCAGTCCAGCCGCGTACACTTCGACCGTGAGCGTCGTCACAGCCGCATTCGAGTCCCACTCATAGGGGTACGCCTCGAGGAACAGGCTGATCGCATAGCCGACCACGCCGAGGCCGACCAGCGAGAGCGCCTTCGTCTTTCGTCCCGAAGGGAAGAGAACGATGAGGCTCAACAGGAAGGCAGGGAGGCTCACCGCGCCGGTCGAGAACGAGGCCGTTCGAGCCAGCCAGTAGATGTCCGACCCGCGTTGGGGAACTTCCATCGACCACACGAATCCCCCCAGCGCCACGGCGCCGAGGAGGAAACTCAGTAGGCCGACGCTGACCCCGCGTAGATGGCTCGCGGGACGACCGGGCGGGGACCGTGGCCCACTGGCCCGATGTTCCGTGCGTACCATCGAAGGATACGCGAGCTCGCCACCCGTTCGACGAACTCGGGGTGGGCATAGCCACCATCACCGATGGCCGCGAGTGGGTCGGCATCCGACTCAATCTCAATCTCAGGGTACTCCTCGGAGATACGGTCGAACTCGAAGTCGCCATCCTCGTTCGCTTCCGCCTGGGCCGCCGCCTCGACATCGTAGGCCGCGTCAGCAACATCCTGAGCGCGGTCGTCCGGGCGCGTGTAGTTGCCCTGCGTGAACGAGATCGGTGGCTTCTGTCCGTGATAGACCTCATAGAGGACCTCCAAAACGGCCGCTCGCGTGTCGAGCAGTTCTGTTTTCACCTGCGTTTGCGGGAGTTTCGAGGCCACACGCTGGGCGCGGGCTTTCACTTCTTCGAGACACGCGGCTTCCGTCTCGCTGTCCGTCTCGACATCGTTCCCACCCGGCAGGAACCCACGAAGTTGGGCCAGGACGCCATCGTCGGCCTCTCCACCCTTCGCGACCGAGACCGCGACGTAGAAATCGCGGTCACGAATCTCCGCGACGTCGACGACGTTCCGCAGCCACTCAGCGTGATACTGTCGCCCGTAATCCATCAGCGGCGACTCGTCGAGCGCGTCCTCTTCGTCAGCCCCATCCTCGCTCGTCCCGATGAGCGGGCGGTCGACGTTCTCGAAACGTCCCAGGTAGGGCTCAGGATCGTACGCAGTCGTCACCGAGAGGATCTGCGTCGGGAACTGTAGCCCGCGAAGGAACGTCATGAACGACAAGTAGAGGCTCTCCCGGCGTTCCTCTGAGAGGATGAGCCACTCGCGTGGCTGGACCCGCATGAGCATCGCGTACGTCGTTGGCGTTTCTACGACACCGCCGTCACGGACATTCTTGAAGTCCATGAGGTCCAGCGTCGAACCGGCGTCTTCGTATTCAGTCATTGTAGGTCTCTCCGAGCGTTGTCGTCGCAGCGGGCCACTCCGAAGCGGGCCCAGCATCCGCATCCGAATCCGTATTCACCGTCAATTCTCTGTCCACAGTATCCGAGCGGTAACTCTCGTTCCCGCCCTCGTTCTCACTCACACTCTCACTCTCGCTCGCCGCCGGGTCTGGCCGCTCCGTGATCCAGCCCTCGAAGGGCTCACGCGAGGCGATATCGTGGTCACCAGCCTCGGGAGGCTTCCAGAGGTACTCCGTCCGCCCTCGGAAGTGGCGAGCCATCGCTGCTGCAAACCGAATCGGGCGTTGTCCTTCCGGCGTCCGTGTGTAGATAATGATTCCAGCGATGCCCCCGAGAATCACGAACGGCGCCGTGACCAGGAGCGGTAATCCAATCGCATAGAGGATGATTGGGACGATGAGCGGCGGACCCAACGACTCGGCCAACTTCCGGGCCGAGACGCCGAACACTTTCGAGGAAAGCAAATGCGACGCCATCGGGACGTCCTTGCTCATTCAACCACCTCGTCGGTCTCTGCCGACGCGTCCCTTTCAACATCGGCGTCACTCGCAACGCTGGCGACGCCGCCCGCGCGGAGGTGCTCTGGTGTCTGGAACTCTTCCGGCCAGTGACGCTCGGCGGCGAGCAACCGCTGCTCGGCCTTTAACAGCATCCCACGCCAGGTGAGTCCGTACTTTACACGAACGGAGTCGAGCCATTCGTACTCCTCTTGCGAGGTGATTCTGATTCGGGTACTCCCCGCCATCAGTAGTCCCCGCTATAATCGTACAGATGGTCGTCATAGATCTCCCACTCCTCGAGTTCGTCATCAGGGTGGTCGGCCTCTTGCCCTTCGTGGCGAAGCACATCCCCCACGTCCGCGTGTGCATCGAGATGGAGTACCTCGCCGTCTTCGAGGACACGGGCTTCCTGTACGTCCCACTGCTTGTACGCCCGCGTTCGGTCGGTATCAACACGCGACGGCTGTGCCTCCACGCCCGCTACTTCGGGAGTAGGGTGGCTCTCGATGTTGCCCTCACGCTGTCGTTGCGTGTCGGCGTTCGTTTCATCATCGAACGCAGAGAGTGGGATCTCTGCCGTCGCTCGGATGCGCTGTTGCTCACGAATCTGCTCTCGCAACTCCTCGGTCAGCTCCGACCGGCTCGGGCCGCGCCGTCCCCGGTCGGGTTGGGGAGCGTTGTCGCGAGTGCTGGGTGGAGCTCTGTGAGCGCCTTAAGCAAATCTACACTTTCTGCGTGTTTAGCCCCCTCGAGTAGGACGCCGCGCCACACCATCCCGTGTCGGTCACGGAGATCGCGTAGGCGGTCGGCCTCCTGTTGAGAGTGCCAATCAACTTGAATTTCAGGCATAGGAGGGTGTTCCCGTTGTTTGGATTGTGGACAGAGTCCCGGATGGCGCTCGCCGGAGCGTCGCGAGTCCCACCGAGCGTCTCGAGACGCTCCGCAGACTCGCGCCAATTTCGGGCGGGCGAGCAGTCGCTCGAATTGTGAGCGACCGACTGGTTATGACCGGGATTTTCCATCGACATCCGTAAGCCAGCCGACCTTAAGATGTTATCACGCCCACATTTCTACATTCAATGTGGTCCCTGTAACACCACATCCGATGTGACCGAGGAGGGTATTTACCCGCAGACGGCCTCCCGTGCTGTACCAAACACCACCGTCGCTACACCAGACGGTGCGTGAAGAGAACACCCTCCCCATGATAGAACTACAGCCAGAGGCCATCGAGGTCGCCAGCCGGTGGCTCATCCTCGCCGGGCCTCCCTCACTACCCAGCACAGCCATCGACGCGGCCTCCTCGGTCGCCCCGTCGCTTCGAGCAGCTGGCGGCCCGCTCCAACCTCTCGGATTCGGCTTTGGATCTGGCGGTTTTCGACTCGGTAATAACCTCAATCTCATACAGACGCTCACGCGTGCACAAGTACTCTACCCGGACGCACTCCTTTCGACCCCGGATGCACAGCGAGCCTCGGTCCTTCCCTTACAATCCGATACGGACCTCAGCACGCTCGTTGCCGATTTGAAAGATGCAATCAGGGTCCCCGGCTGGGTCGGAACCCTCCTCAAGTGGAGTGGCCTCATCACGATGATTGTCGGCATCATCGCGTACTTCATCAGCCCCTCTCTGAACAACCGAAGGCGCGGATTCATGATGGCGACCACAGGCATCGTCATCTCGATTATCGGCTTCGCCTTCCCCATCTTCATCAGCCTGCTTGACCATGTCCTCTCAGGCTGACTCCCCCCGAAGGGGGCCGGTACTGACAGTCAACGGGCCGACCCCGAGACCGAGGACGAGTCAAAGACCGAGACCGGGACTGGGACCGGAGCGCACCAGGACGACACCACGCTGGGAGGGCGTGTCACGTCGGCTGGTCGCGCATTCCGAACCGGACTCTACGAGCGACGTCTCAGTCTCTCCCGGCTCAAGCGCACCGACGGGCGGTACGCACAGCACATCCACGCGTGCATTACGATAGCGCTCGTGGGATTGCTCCTGCTCGCGTCCGTCAGCGTCGCCGCCGCTGGCCTGGGGGCTATCACCGCAATCCCGTCCCCCGACCCCGGTGTCGAGAAGTCCTACGACGATACCTACCGTATCCTCGCGAACAACGACGACGACGTCGACCCGAGTGACATCTCCTACGACGGCTACTTCGAGAACGACTACCCATATGGGCCGGTCGAGCTCCAAGCCAAATCGCAATCTCCCTCTCAGACGCTTCGATACGTCGCGACGCAAGACGTCTACATCAGAGACCTCAGCGATTTTCAAGCCGTTCCGTATCAAGATCGGTGGACGCGCTATGCCGATATCACCTCCTACCAGGAGACGCAGTTCCTCCTGGTCCACGGCAACAACACCTACGACGGCCCGACGAGCACCGACGGAAAGTGGTTCGTCCGCGTCACCAGCCAATACGGTGAGTGGCAACCCGTCTATAACGCCGAGGTCAGGTGGGACCGTAATGCGGAGGAACTCTACGTGGCAAACCCAGAGGAAGCGCTCATCCACACCGCGTACTACTCGAACACGATAGACCGAAACCTCCACGCCGCTGGCCAGTACTCGCGGTACGCCCAAGACTCCGACCGCGTCGCCATCCCGACGGTGAATGGCCGAGCACTCTATCCGACCAGCGATGGCGCGAGTATGTCCCGACAGTGGGGGCAGTCAAACTTCGACACCGTCCGCGATGCGTGGGTCGGCATCAACCACGTCTTCGGTGGCGTCTGGTATCGCGATAGTTACGTCGTGGGCGGAACCCCCACACGGGGAGCCTACGTCCCGTTCGACCACCGAGCCATCGCACCGCCGGACTACAGCTACGACGACCAGTGTAAAATAAAGCACATCCACCGCCGAACGCACACCCACGATAACTCTACGCACACGCACAAGAGTACCCACTGGCACTACTACGACCGGACGAAGTGGGCCGAGTACGAACTCATCAACTCTAGTGCGGAAGTCACCTCTGTCCAGCTCGACCGACCCGGATTCAGCGGTGAATCCGACTGGGCGAAATTCGGTGACACAACTTGGATTGCTATCGAGGACCCGTCGAGTATGCCCCTCGAATACCCCGAGGGGAATACATCCTCACCGCCACGCTCCGGGTGACCAGCGAGGTAGAAAGTCGCTGGGGCATCACGAGTTCGCGGTGCAACGAATGGTCGAAATCCAGTACGAGCACGTACACTCACACGACACAATACAGCGTCCCCGTGACGATCACCGACTTCGATTCGCCCAATCTCAACATCAGCGTCGTTCACATCGACGGAGAAGGCGACGACCGACTGCTCGTCACGTGGACGGGCGATCAGGACCTTCCCACGATCCGTGGAGACAGATTCAGGTCGACGTCAACGGGAAAGTCGTCAATATCGACTCGCCGTGGCGCTTCTACGGCGTCTCGCGGAACGATGGGGTCGAAGTCCGGACGGCAAGCGGGTCGAACACATACGACGTAACCCACACGCAAGGCGACCGCTGGCCAGCCATCTACCACTATCAAACAAGTGTCGCCAACGTCACAATGGAGTTCCCACGTCAACAGGACTCCGTCGAAACCCAACGCTGGGGCTACCTCCGAACGGTCGATACGCAAGTCGCAGCGCGACCCGGTGGAGCACCGCTCCCTGCCGGCGTCAGCGACACGGACAACGACGCACCAACCGAACTCTACACGCAGTACGTCGTGACCCTCAACTCCAACGACCTCGAAACTGGCGAGACGGCCACGGCGACCGCCGACAACCCCTTCGGAAGCAGTCTCGACGACCAACTCAACGTCTCCACTAAACCCTACTCTCCAACCGTCCTTCGGCTGATGGAGATAGATCGCTCACCCACCGGCGAAGGGCACGAGGGCACACTCATCTTGACCGATACGAACAGTAACTTCCTCGACAACAAGACCATCACCGTAACCCAAGCAGACGGGACGAACTGGACCGTCACCACCGACTCTGAGGGGCGTGCCTCAGTTACGTGGGACGGGATGACCCTCCGAGCCAGGTACGACGGCGATGTATGGGACACCGGCCCGGACAACCCATACTACAAGGGTGACAGCATCCTCTATCTCCTTCCACCGGGAGACGTTGCCTTCGTAGCCGCCGGCACCGTCGGCGAGTACATCTCCGGGGCAATCAATAACACCCTCATCTTCGTCGAGTGGCTCGCCCTCGGTATCTTCGCGTTCTGGTACGTGCGAATGCGCCGCCGCACGACCAAAACGCGGCGGAGGGAAGAAAGCATGAGTAGCGTCGGCGGCTTCGTCGAGCCCTTCCTCCGAATCTACCAAATCGCAGAGGTACTCGGGCGCTACGGGATGCTCATCGCACTCGTGGTCGGCGTGATCGGATGGTTCCACGCCTCAAAGGACGCCCGCTCGATGGACCGCTACCGGGGATGGTTGTCGGCGGCGCAAGTGGGTTCGTCGCCATCACTGGCCTCGACGTCCTCTACGACGTCCTCGTCATCTTGGGGTCTCGATTCCTCCCCGCCGGCTGGCCCTACGGCGCGGTCACGGTCCACAGGCAAGCTCGATCTCACAACTCGCAACTGCCCTCAGTCTCGCACTTGAAGCGCTTGGCCTCGCCGTCTTCATCATCGGGATGACCTGGTGGGCGTTCGGCAGTCGCGACTCGCTCGCCGACGCCCGAGGGCGGCGGGGTATCGTCATCGGCCTCACGCTCGTCGGGGCGAGTATCGGCGGCAACGTGTTCAGCACGCTCGCCTGGATTCTCCTCTGACCGTCTCACCGCCATGACCACAGACTCAAATTCAAACACTCCAGACCGCACAAACACCGACAATCACGACCACGAAGACCAGCACCGACCGGGGCACACGGCGGTGGATGAGGAGGTCACCGACCCGACCGACCTCCCGGTCTTCCCTGAAGACACGCTCGCCCGCCGAATCATCGACCGCCTCACAGACCGCCGAGTTCTCGCCGTCCTCATCATCGTCTTCGCGCCGATGGTCGGCTGGGTCGGATTCACGATGTACTCTGATCTGACGTCGCCGAACTACGCGTCAGCGACCATCTACGACGAAAATGGTGGCTACCTCGAATCCGTCGAGGGCCCCGTCGCCGCGACGTGGCGCGAACTGGCCATCGGGCTCTCAGAAACCGAGTCGCTCGACCCCGGCCAAGGGATGTTCTTCCGCCACAAAACAGGAGAAAGAGCGTGCCTACGTCATGCGGGATATGGCCTTCCCCATCGATATCATCTTTATCGACGCCGACGGGACCATCACGACCATCCACCACGCCGAACTCGAAACAGACGGCGAACCCTATACGGAATATCGGGGGCGAGCGAAGTACGTCCTCGAAGTACCATACCAGTGGACGATTGAGAATGAGATCGCCGTCGGTGACACAGTGCAAATCGAGTGGGGCCCACCGCGAGTCCGCAACGGCGGTTCGACTGTCGTCGCTATCATCGAGGACGAACACGGACCCGATGTGGTCGTCTCCGAACCACACCGTCCCCCGAGTTCCTCCCGATCGAGCGCCTGAATCAGGTCACGGGGGCTGTTGATCCTACGCAACACAGTGTACCCAATCGGGAAGTCAATTGTTGCGTAGGATACTCCGAGGCGACGTCTCATGGAAACCAGTCGAATCGCGCCAGCGAACACGCACAGTGCGTCTACTCTGTTGAAATCCTCAGAACTTGCCGGGGAGTGAGTGCAACATACAGAGAATGGATACAGCAAACCCAGTCGTCAAACTGGTGTGCTGGTTGGTGAATTTTTAATCCATCACACACAACGTGGGAGATAATGACCGGGGAACCTGCAACCGGCGAATCCGCGGAGGAACGGGAAGAAGAATACGACGCGATGATCTCCTACTCGCACGAAGACTCCAAACCCGTAGCAAACGGGCTCTACGACGAACTCACCGCGTACGGCCTCGACGTGTGGTACGACGGCGTCGAGCTCGGGATTGGAGACAACATCCGCTCCTCAATTGACCGCGCCCTCACGGAATCAGAACACGCTGTCATCCTCATCTCTCCATCGTATTTCCAGGGGATGTCCGAATGGGAGCTCGATGGTCTCGTGCAGAAGCACAAGAAAACGGACGAGAACGTCATTCTCCCACTACTGCATGGGATGGAGTTTGAGGAGCTCCAGGAGAAAAGTCCGAGTCTTGCTAATATAATCGGCGACGAAGTCACTGAGGACAACATCGACGAGATCACCGCGAAGCTGTACAGCGCGATTGAGTCACCCGACGAGACGCCGAAACTGGACGACGTGGAGGGCGTTGATCGCGTTGAACTCAACCTCACTATGGAAGACCTTGTGGATATCTCAAAAGGGTCGAAAGTCAGAGTTGAGGAATGGCGGACGAGCGGTACGCCGCACACTTCGGGGTGACAGCGGTCAAACTCACAGTCGAAGACAGCGGTCTCACCTATTCCGGGTCGAATTTCATCGGGACAACGAAAGTCATCAAAGACGAGCCGCTCGAAGGCCATGTCTCGGGCATAGACGAAAAATCAGCTGGGAGGACTGAATTCACGCTGCGCCTCCCGAAAGCCCGGCTAGATGAACTGTCCGACGACCGTGACGACTACAAATCCGGGCTCGTTGGGTGACTGGGATGACGAGGCCCGCCGCGAATCATCGTAATTGATCTGGTTCTGCGCGTCTTCGCGCTCGCCGTCACCATCAAGTGACAGTTTCAACTGAGCAATTCGGTTCGCCAACTGACGCTCGAACCCCAGTGAGCGATATACGCCCTGAGTTCAGCACGACCGCCAGTATATCTCATCTTCGAAGGGTTTCAACAGAGCAAGCTATTTGATAGTGGATAGCGACCGGCGGGAAAAACCGCGTGGGTGGCTCTGCTCAGTCGTCACCAGGCATCGAGAATGGCTGGTCTCCCGTGTATGAGAGAACTGGGAACGCCGGGTTCTCAAAAACATCGGCCTCGGGGAATCCGACCGAGTCCAGAATCTCGTTGACCGCCTCGTCGAACGTCTTGTTCGCGAGCGGATTGTAATTCTTGTAGGCCGTCAAACGCGTGTGCGTATTCCGGTGCAGACAAACGTTGATCGTCGTCCGGGGTTCGTCACAGTCGGTAGCAGTACCCGTGGTTGGTGTGGTATTTTTGGCTGACACTTCAATCACTCGATGGACTGGGTCTACGAGGAGGGTGTTCCCTTATCCGGAGACGCTTACGTATGGCATGAAAATAAACTGAGCGGTCACCCCACAATCCCGCCCCTCCGCGAATCCCCGCAAACCCGTGTATATTTTCAAAACGCCGAAATCAGCCGCATGGACTGTTCACGAAGCGGTCCTCGACTATTGCTCTGACCACATCACTACATTCGCTACATTACCACATCCAATGTGGGCTGCGCTTCTTTATTCTCGTTCTCGCCGTACTCGTGTTCGAGGAATCACATGAACACCCTCCCTGTAACGAAACACCTGACGAAGCACCGAATGACCGTTCTCATGGGCCTCATCGCACTGACCCTCTTCGTGCAGCCTGTCGCGGCACAGACCGGCACGAGTGGTCTGGAAGGCATCATGACCAACCTGTACGACACCGTCCTGCTCGTCCTCAAGTACGCGGGTCTCGTCGGCCTCGCGCTAGGCGCAATCGTCTGGTTCACCGCCCGCAAGAACTCCGACCGTGCAGAAAACGGGATGTGGCTCATGATCGGCGGAGCCAGCATGACGATCTTCTACTTCGGGGTCACCGTCTTCGTGGCGCTCCTCGAGTGGATCGCCACCCCCTGACCCGGCAGGGACGGATAGGAAACACACCTCAATCATCGTCCCACTCGTGCCCGAACAACCAACCGGGCCCTTTCCGAGTGGCTCGTTTCACAGCTCGGGAGCGACAGCTTCCGAGGCATTACCCGTGGAACACCGGCGTCCCCGGACGAGACGCTCACCCGCCAATCACGATAATGACCGAGCACACCAACAGCAATCGAATCGTCCCGTCCACCGGGATTCTCGCGACCATCGCACGCCACACCGGGCGACCTCTCCCCGGCCGCGTAGAGGTGATGCGATGACCGCAACGCCCTCAGACCGCGAATCACTCGACCGGGACCCCGACGTCGACACGGACGCCGACGCTCCAGAGAGCTCACAGCCCCCAAGAGCGTCTTTGAGCGGAAAGGCCTCGACCTCTCGCATCTCCGGACCGACGCTCCGAACTCCACGACGGACGCGAGCGAGCAACAGAACGACCGTACAGAGGAGGAACTCCCCGCAGAGACTGGCACAGAGCCCTCCGACCTCAAGACGCCAGCAACCGCAGGCAACCAGGATGCGTCACGTGAGGACCGTCTCGCCGCCTACGAGGACGTCGAAGTCGGGTCCGGGCCCGGAAAGAAACTCGGCGACCCTATCGAAGCCCGCCCGTACATCCACATCTCCCCCGCTCGCGAGCAGGTCACGCCCGGTAACATCATCGCCGGACTCTTCGGCCTCTATCGAGCCGGCGTCACCGACACTGGGCGGTTCAACCTCGCGGGCCGCCTCGGACTCAAAGACACGAAGAAATCTTTCGAGTTCGTCATTCACAAGCCGCGAGACACCAAACGCTTCGACTTCTACGTCTCGGTAACGCCCTACGACGCAACCGCGTTCAAGACACTCGCTGCCAACATCGCCGCGATGTATCCCGAGTCTTTTGAGTTCGAGATCGTCCCGTTCAACCCCGTGGCCGCGTTCGCCAGCGACAACGGCAACGCACAGGTGGGCGGTCGACGGATTGCGACCCTCGAAGATATTGGTGACCTCGAGCGCCTCAGCGGGTTCGAGGACCCCGCCGTGTTCGAGGACCACGATATCGGCCGTGGCGACGGGCCCTCACCAGAGGAAGCCGAGCAGCAACTCATCAAGAAAGGCGTCCCCCTCCGTCCCGAGGAAGTCCCCGAGGAGAAACGCCCCTCGCTGGTTCGCTGGAAAGGCATCTCGACGAAAAAGAACGACTGGATGACGCTCCTACGGCCGTTCAGCGACATCGCGATGGACAACGACGACCAGTATCGGTCGCCCCTGAGCGTCCTCCTTGAGCAGGCTGTGCACGCCAACGACCCGTTCATGTTCCAGGCCGTGTTCAAACCACGACCCGACTGGACGAGTGAAGCCGAAGTCCACAAGCGCAACCTCAAGATGGGCAACCACGGGACGTTCAGCGCGTTCAAAAACGAGTTCGCCCGCCAGATGTTCGGTACCTCAGAACAGGAACGCCGCAACATCCACCGAGGCGATATCTCAGAGCAGGTCGGGGGACCGTCACCGCCGGTGACAGCAACAAAATCACCGGCTCGCGGATGGCCCAGATCGACCACAAACAGCCCACGACGACGTTCGACCTCACGCTCCGGGCCGCCTGTAACGAACAGACCATCCAGAGCATCTCGAACGCCTTCACCTCGCTGTCAGGCCCCTACTACGGCATCGAAGGCGACCTCCTCGGCATCAGCGACAAAGAGTTCGCCGCGCTCTGTCACGCCCGGCTTGCGACCTCGAGCGGGCTCTCCGGGCGCTTCAGCAAAGGCGACCCCATCCTGTGTGCCTCGCCCGACGAACTCGCGAACTTCGTCGTCGTCCCCCACACGGACGCACTCCCCCGCGCGAGTCGCGGATCCTCCGGCGGCTCACCCGACGCTCGCTCGCCACTCACTGCGACTGACGAGGACCTCCTCTCGCAGTATAACCACGGGATGTGTATCGGGTACGCCGAGACTGCCGTCGACAACCGGCCGGACATCCCGATCAGCCTGAGCGCCGAACAACTCACCCACCACGTGATGCGCGCAGCCACGACGGGTGGCGGGAAGACCACCGCGATGATTAACGACACCCTCAGCGCCTACGAGTCGTTCGACGGCCCCATCTTCGTCTTCGACAAGAAGGGCGGGTCGATGGCCGACCAGTACAAGCGCGCCCACTTCAAGAAGTTCGGGAACCTCGACGACGTCGTCCATATCACCGTCCCGGGGCCGAACGATGAGGTCCTCGCGTTCCCCTACTTCGATATTCGCCCGCAACTCGCTGCCGGCGTCAGTCGAACCGTCGCTGTCCAAGAGAAAATCGACCGCTACAACGAACTGCTCGTGTACGTCCTCGGTCGAGAAATGGCTGACCAGGCGTTCGTCGCTCAGGAAATTCTCAACAGCCTCATCAAGGCGATGTTCGACCCCGTTCACGGGCAGGATGCATGGCCCATCAGCGACCTCCTGACTGCGGCGATGGACATGCAGAAACTTGGGAGCATGAACGAGGAAACGAAGGCCCAGGGGAAGCTCCCACCCGTGAGCGATGCCACGCTCCACCGGACCCTTCAGCGCCACGTCGATGCTGACCGCCAGCGGTTCATGACCTCCATCGACGCGGTGATGAATCGGATAACGAAACTAGCAGAGCGGTCGTTCATCTGGCGGATTCTCAACTTCGTCCCAGAATGGGACGAGGAGAACGGGCACTACGCCCACCAATCGCCAATGTTCGACATTCAGGACATCCTCGCCAGCAAGCGCGTCGTTCTCATCGACACCGGCGACCTCCGGCCCGCCTCGAGCAACCTCTTCACGTTCATGTTGCTCGATTACATCTGGTCCGGCGCTCGCCTCCGCCATCGCCTCGGCAAGACACCGCCTGTCAGCGATGGCTACGTCATCAACCTGATTATCGACGAGGCTGCACCGCTCCTCCAGTCCGAACTGGTTCGCGACGACATGATCCCCGACGGCCGTGAGTTCGGCCTCGCCCTCGAGGTTATCGTTCACTTCGCCGAGCAGGTAAAATCCGACGCCCTCGACGTCTCCTCCTACAAGGAGATTCTGCGGAACATCAACACCAAACTCATCGGCAAACTCGCCGTCGACGAAGAGCTGGTGATGACACTCTTCCACGAGGGCATCGAAGACGAGGAACTCGTTGACCGGATTACGTCACTCCCTCGTGGGGAATGGGTCGCCCAACTCCCCGACACGGGCTTCATGACCGACGTTCCCGAACTTGTCACGCTCCTGCCGGTCGGCATCCCCGCCGGCCACCGGGACTCGGACGACCCCGTGAACGAGGATTCAGTCTCGCCCTACGGTGACTCCTTCGGGGGGATCGACGCGAAGAAGACACGCCAAACGCGGGACGACTACTGTCTCATCCCCGGAAGCAACACGGACCCCTCCGCCGAGCAACTCTCGGCATCCCACACCGGCTCTGGGGTCGATGCCACCGATTCGAACGTACACCACAACGATGTATCTGGCTCCGGCCCCGACTCCGACTCGGAGCCCGAAGAAGACGTCTGGGAGAGTCGGCGGAACGTAGCAACTCAGGTCGGGACGCAACCCGCAAATGGTGGCGATCAGAATGGCCCGTCGAGGCCTGTCACCCGGCCCGCCGACGACCTCACGGACGACTTTGGTTCGCGCCGAGCAGCCAGCGAAGGAATCGGTGGCGCTCAGGCCGAATCTCCCGCTGAACGTGGCGGTGAAGATTCGGTAAGCAATCTGGAAGATCGTATCAACGACTTCCTCTACAACGGGGCCGACCCAACCACCACGGGCGAGACTGCTACCGCCGTTGCACAGGGTGGCGTGGAGGGAGATACGACCCGCGCCGATGGAGCGGGGGCGGCCACGGAGAATCCTTCGGACGCTGACCACGCCGACCGGCACGATACCTGGGTCGGTGGCGTTGGCTCAGGCATAGACGAGAATCTGACAGTTCAGGAACGCCAATTTCTCGCAGCCGTCGTGACGACTGTGAACGGTCGACATCCCAAGTTCGATATGCTCGATACGATGAAGCCGATAAATAGTCACTTCTCTGAGGTAGACCCCGACCGGCTCATCGACCTCGGCTACCTCGAGAAGGTGACCGAGAATCTCCGTGTCTACTACACCGTCACCGAGGACGGTCAGCGTGCGTGTGGCGCTCGCGTCGCCTTCGGTGAAGACCAGGGTGACGTCAACGAGAAGACCTACCACAAGGTGATGGTCGAGGCACTCGCTCGCACACTCGCGAACGATGAAACCTCTCACTATTTCGTCAAGCGATACACCCCGATCTTCGGGACCGACGTGAAGCCAGATGTCGTCGCGTACAAAGACGACAAGCCAGCTGTGATTGGAGAGGCGATCTGGAACGTTCGCCACGAGCACATCGTCAAGCACTACGAGGACTTCAACCGCTTCGACGTCGAGAAGAAAATCTGGGTCGTCCCAAATCTCTCAGAAGCGTGGAATATCGCGCGGGCTCTCGCGAACGCCGGCTTGATCGACGAGCTCCCTGCCAAACGACGGGGGCGGTCACACGGTGAACTGACCGAGTCGATCTGGGGGCCGGATGGAGAATGGGAGTTCGTCAGCGCGGCCAATCTACTCGATGACCTTGAATAACCCTCTCCGGCGGTGCGCGCAAAGTACGCGCACGGCGCGCACAGCAGGTAGGGACCTTGTACCTCCAGAATCCGGGCCTGAGACCTCCTCCTACCCGTCGGGACTTAGCGCACGCGCGCAAAACGGCCCAGAAGGTCTTAAAAGCGCGCTCGTTGCTCCGATCAAAATCGGCCAAATTGAAGGTGATTCGAGTGCGCGCAAATCCCCGCAAAATCCGCGCACGCCGCGCACAGTAGGTAAGAGCCTTCTAACCCCAGAATTCGGGTCTGCCACGACCCTCCAACCGTCGGGACTTAGCGCACGCGCGCAAAGCGGCCCAGAGACTCTATCGAGCAATCTGGTGGCCCCATTCGGCTCCTTCGATGCTACATATCATAGTATTGGATTAGAGGGGGTCACCAGTTCTGCGCGAATCGCGCGCGGGGTGTCGATTTTCCCTGAAATTGGGTCGAGATCGACAATCCGGGTTTGTTTCGCCCGCCGTCGAGTGGCGACGACCCTTCCGAACATCACGATGAATCTATGACGAATATAGACGTAACAAACGACGTAATCCCGGCCAATATCCGCTCTATCGAGAACTGGATTCTCTGGCGTGAGGGAGAGCGCAACGGGAAAGCTACCAAAATCCCGACCAAACCGTATCGCACCAGCGGTGATATCAACTGCGACGTCACCAACCCCAAACAGCGCCGCGACTTCGACACTGCGTGGGAGGCACTCAACGACTCCCGCGTGCCCGGCGATGGCCTTGGCTTCGTCTTCACCGACAACGTCTCTATCACTGGCGTCGACCTCGATAAGTGTCGTGACCCTGATACAGGCAAGCTCGAAGACTGGGCCGAAGATATCATCGACCGCCTCGACTCATACACCGAAGTGTCTCCCTCCGGCACGGGTGTGCATATCCTCGTCGGGGGCGAACTGACCGCCGCCGGGAATCGCCGGGGTCGCGTCGAGATGTACGACTCTGATCGCTACTTCACCGTGACCGGCGCGCACCTCAAGGACACGCCCACGGAGATTCGGAAATGTCAGGACGAGTTAGACGCCGTTCACGGTGAGTACATTCGTGGTGAGTCCAGCTCGGATGGGCAGTTGAGTCTCGCCGATACCGCCGCGAGCGATACCTCAGAAAGTGGAGGTAATCGTGGCGATCGGCGCTCCACCGACGTCCCTGGTCGGCAGAGTGAAAGCGCACTCGTCGAGCGCTACGGTGACGCCTTCAGAAACATCCGTGACCCGGCCATCCGAGAAGCCCTCGAGCGGGTCCAGACGAAGTACCTTCCCCCGGTGTGCCCCAGTACGTTTGCCGACCTCGCAGGGCCCGGTATCGAGCTATCAGATGGCGAGATTCTGAAGCGGATGTACGACTCGCAAGGTGGCGACCGGAAACGCCGCCTCTACGAAGGCGATTCCTCGATGTGGGGGTCTCACGATGCCGACTATCCGAGTCAGTCTGAAGCGGATATGGCGTTCGCTCATACGCTTGCGTTCTGGACGGGGAAAGACCCCGATCGGATGGACGCGCTCTTTCGTACCTCCGGGTTGATGCGACCCAAGTGGGACGGCCAACACTACTCGAGTGGTGCGACCTACGGCGGCGTCACTCTCGCCCGCGCGCTCCTCCGAGTGGATGACCACTACGAACTCCCGAGTGACGATGGGGTGAAGTTCTCGAAGGCCGACGGGCCAACGGCATCGTCCTCTCCCTCGACCTCGGCCTCGGATATCCCCGCGAATGACGTGGCATCCTCAGCATCCGCTCAGAAGCCACAGGACTCCGCTGGTGCGGCCGGGAGTTCTTTCGTGAGTGATGGCACGTCTGCATCGGCCGAGGCCGCTCCGAGCGCCCCAGGTCCGCTGCACACGGATGACGCCGCGACTGCCGCCGAGAGTTCCCCCGACGTACTCCTCGGCCTCGACGGCGACAACGACAGCGACAGTGGGGCCGACGACGGAGGTGTGGGTGTGGATATGGGGGTGGACCCGGCCGCTGCTGCGGACGCGGCTGCGAACGCCCCCACTGGACAGTCAACGTCGACGGCCATGCGCGACGCTTCCCCCGCCTCGAACGACCGGGGCGAGTCGACCCCTGATGGGAGCGTCACTCCCGAGGGCGTCTCGCCCGCTGCTCCCGACGGGACGGACATCGACTCAGACCTCGATGAGAGTACGCAGCGGATGATGACCGAATCCGTCACGAAAGCCGGTGGCAACTGGTCGCGGACCAATCCCCATCTCGACGATTCCGAGAAACATCCGACGGATTGGACCGTTGGTCCCATCGAGGGTCGAACGCCGACAGCCCAGGCAATGAAGGTCGCTCGCGAGGACAACCGCGTGCTGGCGCGGTATCAGACCCGCCTCGAAGAGCGGCTCCGCGATCTGGCGGATGTTGAGGAGGAACGCGACCGCTACAAGTTCACCGCCGAGACCTACCTGAAGGCGATGGACGAGCTGATGGGCGAACGCGAACGCTACCGGACCCAGCTCAAGCGGGCCGGCTTGTTGTCGCCGGCGGATGCCGACCTTCCGGATGACCCCGTCAAGCGGCTCAAGCAGATTCTCCGCCCGATGGTCCGTCGCGAAGACGTTGCGACGGCCAAGGAGACGCTCTCCGGCCTCGACGCCGTCCTCCGCGAGTACGAGGAGGCAAACGAGCAGATCCAGGCCGACGAACGTGAACGCCGGAAACAACGAGGGATGTTCTCCCGCTTCTTCGGCTAACTCCGCTCCCCGGCTTTGCTGGTGGGGTGGTCGCCGCGCGTCTCGGCAGCGTCTCTCCCGCACGGCCAGCGGTGTGCCCCTCCTCGTCGCTGCGAAAGTATTGGACCCCAAATGGGGGGAGGGATTTGAGATGACCAACATCCAGTCCGACGAGCGGCGCACCGATACCAACCACACGGCCGAGCGCGAGCCGGTCAGCGTATCCTTCAAAACGGGCGAGGAACCCGAGTTCCGCACGCCCGACCACGACCCGCACGGCGAGACCTTCGCCGCGGTCAGCCACTCGTTCACCTCGTGTGACGGTGGCTGTGGGATCAGCGGCCTGGTCCCGACCGCGCTCCTCGAGGACGCCGACGGCCTCACCGGGTGGCCGCCCTTTGACGTCCTCTGTGAATCCTGTGCGAACGCGGTCGTTCGCGACGACTACACGTTCTAATCCACATCATGTGCTAAGAGCAGGATTCCAGGCTTAGGCTTCAGAGCAATCCACAGGGGATGACCAATTCGGTATGCGTGCTGCTAGAAGGGAGTAATGGACAATCCTTGACTCTATCTCGACAACCCCTCTTCCGGGGTAGTACCAGTATGCAAGGGGATTGGGGGGTGGGGGAACCGGTGCCTCTGACATCTCCCGGCATCAACAGGTTACCTTAGAAACATATAATCCTAGGGCCTACCAGAGAGAAATACAACTCGAATACGCTCCCGACATCGGCTACAGTCACTGGAATTCAGGATCGAGCGGCTCTGTTGAAATCCTATTAGTCCGATACTTAATACGGTGAAACAGCCGGTAGATTGTTCGTGCGCATCAATGAATTCACCAGTCACGACTGCCTGCTGGAAGGGGTCATCATCGGCCGTACATCGACGGAAAGAACTACCGTGCTACGGCCACGCCGCTGGAACAACCGAGGGGGAATCTAGTCTCACTCCTCAACCATCCGGTCAAACAGAGTCCGACATCGCTCACCGGCGTCTGTGAAGGACTGATACCCGATCTGCGTGTCGATCAGGTGGGTGTAGGAGAGCCAGCCATCACAAATCTCGCTAACGTCGTAATACTCCTCGTCCAGCCATTGCCCCATCGCAAAGCCCTGATTGATCTGCTCCTCGCAGTATATTCCAAGGATCAGGACAGCATCCTCGGGAGCGTGATCGCGGGCCTCCTCAAACTTGCTCTTGAGCTTGCGGTCGATTGAGTTCTGCGTGGTCTTCGGAAGCCCCCACGCGAAACCATCGGACAGTGAATCAGCGAAGTCCGGCTTCGTCACCTCGATCCACACGTCTTCCTCTTCCGTCGTCAAGCGCAGATCAAAATCCTTCTCCCCAACACGCGCATTCAACGACACGCGTTTACGTCCGTAAACTGTCCGCAGGTGATACAACAGTACGAGTTCCGCAAAGACGGAATTGATGCGGTCGACATCCTCCTTCCGCAGCTCGTTGAACCAGTCCTTCGTCGCGTCCGCCTCATTGTCCACCATCGTCAGGCACTCATCGATCACCTCCAGATCGCGCCGCTTGAACTTCCCCAGAAGCCTCTCGCCCTGAACGTGGCCGTCGCCAAGGAACTCGTCGATGTTCGGGTAGCCTCGAGGTGACGGGTATAGCTGCGAGTGTCTGTAATCCGTAGCGAGGACACGCTCCCAGCCGAACGAGAAAAGCGTGTACGTGTAATCGTTAACCTCGTCGGCCTCTGAAACGCTCAGAACCTCGCATCCGAAGCGATGCGTCCGCCCCTCGGAATCCCCGTCGTGATGAACATGGACTAACTCACCGGGTTCGTACGGCATCTCAGCCGGTTCCATTAATAAGCGGAACGGGTTGCTGGTTTATAATCTCTGCAACTGTATCTAACGACGAGCGTGTCGAACTTATCAGACTTTGAGGGTTTCAACAGAGCCAATCGAGCGAGACTTTCAACGAAGACGAGTTCGGCTTTCCCCTTTGACGTGGGTATTGGCCCCCAAAGGGGGTGAGGGAAGTGAGAGAGGGCGTGACGACGTCCATCTTCTCGATCTTCGACCTCACGAGCGGCTCGATGCGAGCAACGCCGATCTGTTGAAACTCCGCCACTGGCGGTTGTCCTGCTTGCGATTCCCGAAAGTATTGGCCCCCAAAGGGGGTGAGGGAAGTGCGGGTGGGGCGAGGCGCGTCCTCGTTCTGTCCTGCTCGTGAAATCCCCCTCAGAGAGACTACTATGAGTGCAAACTCCAACCTCAGCGTGGAGCAGCGTGCGGCAGACATCAGCGGCAAGTTCGGCGAGATGGGCGTGGACGTGCCCGCCTCGACCGTCCTGGAGCGAATCGCGGCTATGCAGGAGTTCAGCGTCCCACTCGAGGAGGCGACCACAACGACGGTTCGCAATCTCGCAGCGGAGTACGACCTCGACGACGGCGACCTGTCCGAGGACATCTCGGCGCTGGCGGGCTTCGGTGGCGACGCGAGCGGCTCGCACGCCTTCGAGCGCGTCATGCTCGGCGATATCGCAGACGTCGGCCCGGAGGAATGGGTGGACATCCGAGCGCAGGTCGTCAACCTCTGGGAGCCCAAGCACGACTCCATGCGGCAGGTCGGCCTCATCGCTGATGAGAGCGCCCAGATGAAGTTCGTCGTCTGGCAGAAGAACACCGAGAGCCTGCCTGCCCTCGAGGAGGGCGTCACCTACGACATCGCCTCGGCCATCACCAACGAGTACGAAGGCAAGTACTCCATCTCGCTCAACAAGGCCAGCGAGGTCACCGAGGCCACCGCCGAGGACGCCGTCGAACCCACTGACGGCAAAGTGCGCGCAACGGGCACGCTCGTCGCCCTCGAAGACGGGAGTGGCCTCATCAAGCGCTGTCCCCACGAGGACTGCACCCGCGTCGTCCAGAACGGCCGCTGCTCCGAGCACGGCGAAGTTGATGGTGTGTTCGACCTTCGGCTGAAAGCCATCCTCGACGACGGTGAGCGCGCTGTCCGAGCGCTGTTCAACGCCGAGATGACCACCGCTGTCAGTGGCATCACGCTCGAGCGAGCGAAGGAAATGGCCGCTGATGCCCTCGACGCCAGCGTCGTCGGCGCAGAACTCCGCGCCTCGCTCATCGGGAAGACCTTCGACGTGCGTGGCCCGGTCGTCGGCGAGTACTTCCTCGTGGACGAAGCGGTCGAGACAGGCTACTCCGCGGACAACCCCGGCCTCAACGACGCGAGCATGGCCCCGGCCGTCACTCAGCGCCAGCCGGCCAAGCGCCTGTTCGCCGAAGAACTCAACCAGGCGACCCACTCGTTCACCCGCCCCGAAGACGAGGGTGATGACCGAGCGCCGAAGTTCACGCTCCTGCCGAGTGGCGAGGCAGCCAACCGCGTGTTCGTCGTCGGGACGCTCATCGAGACGGCTGACGTCGGCAGTGACTCCGAGTTCTGGAAGGGGCGCGTGATGGCCGCTGGTGAGGCCGCCAACCTCTACGCCGGGCAGTACCAGGCAGAGGCAATGGACGTGCTCCGGTCGGCCGAGACGCCCTCGTACGTGGCCGTGGTCGGCAAACTCCACCACTACGAGACGGACTACGGCGTGAAGGTGTCCATCCAACCTGAGTCCATCACGGTCGTCGACCGCGAGGCCCGTGACTCGTGGGTGGCCGAGACCATCGACGCGACCCAGCAGCGCCTCGGCGCGCTCGCCAGTCGCGACTCCGACGCCACCGACGCCGTCCAGTCGGTGTACCAGTCGGATGTCTCCGACATCGAAGCGGCAGTCGAGGCGGCCATCAAGGACATCGCGCCGGAAGCGAGTCCCGCTCAAGCCCAGTAAGGGGCGAGCCGTCCCCACCTCTCGGAGGCGTTTTTTGACGCTCGAGATCCGGTTCGGCTAGCGCTCCCCCGGTTGTGAGAGGCCTGTCGCTTCCGCCCCGCCCCGTTCCGCCGCCCCGCTCCGCTCCCGGCCTCGCTTCGCTCGGCCGGTTACCGATGCGGTTCGACCCCCCGGATGGACGGTCACTCTCGGGCCGAGTATTGGTCCCCTAAAGGGGGTGAGGAAGTCGAGCAGCGTGGCGTGTCGCCGCGACGTCGACGACACTCGCGTCGTTCCGATTCCGAGCCAGAGCTCCAGCTCCAGCTCGATCTCGATTTTGTCCGCGGCGCGGCCGTGCGCCGCCTACCCGACCGAACCAATCAGTCTCGACTCACCTTCGACTCCGACCACGAATTATGTCCATCCGATATGTACTCCCGGTCAACGTACCGCTCCTGACCACCGCCGTCTTTTCGATGTTTATCACCGCCTACGTCGGAATGATGTTCCTCGCTGTCGATCCGCAGTTCGCTACCACCGGCCTCTGGACCGTCTGTGTCGGTGGCTTCGCAGTCTCGACCGCATACATCGTCATCTCGACGATCCGCCGCATCCTCCACGCGTTCACCCGACCGTCCTGGTAGCCGGCGGTCGCTGTGCATCGAATATCCAGTTTTGCTCATGTCGTTGAGGGCGTGCTGAGAACCACGGATTTCGGTCCCTCGACAGCCGTGACCCCACACTCGAAATCTTCTTTACGAATTGAATTGGCTGAATGCACTCCCCGACCAGACACTAAGCCATCGACCTCGCGCACCGTTCATTCTGGTACTTTCTCGAAAGGAGGGTGTCCCCGGCCATCCTTACGTGAGAGGCCGAGTTCCCGTGCTTGTACGGGCAGTGGGATTGGAACTGGCTTTGCTATCGGCTTCGGCGTTACAGTCATCCGCGGCTAATCCACCGCTAGAGACTGCTCCGCTGATCCTACGCTCGGCACTGGTCGAGCAACTTCGCTCGCTTGTGGCAGGAGACGTGGGAAACTGTCCTAATCCCCGGTGGATGTGTGCCCATCCATGGAGGGGTGTCGTCCGTCGTAGGAGGGTGTTTTGGGCACGACATCAGTTGGTTCCTTAACATAATAAATATTATGACTTTCGGGGTCACAATCAGAATACTGGGTTCGAATACCCAGGAAGTTGGATTGAGGTAGAGTACTAAGGGCCAGTATTAGCGCTATACCACCTGTAGGGCTTCGTTTCACTATGAAGTTTGAAGAGACGGAAGACTACCTCGCCGAGGAGCTTGACCTCGAGGCGTCACTCTCCGGCCTGTCCCCAGAGGGCGCATCTGTCACCGCGTCCGGCTCCGACGCCGTTTCCACCGCTGGCTCCTCCACTGCTAACGACGCCCGCCGAACCCCAAGGACAGTCAACGGAATATCCTTCATTCGCACACCCAACTCCCGCTTCGCGATGCGCGAACTCTCCTCCGCTGAGGCCGCTTTGAACTGCGCCAACACCGTCACGACTACCAACGCGAAATCCGTCGTCGAAAGCGCCGCCTCATACTCATACCCGCAGGACGGACATGCGACGTCCTGAACGACAATCTCCGAGTACCGCGCCGACGTCTGATTCACCCTCTTGCCCACCTCCGACACCGCGATGTTGATCACGTCCTGGACGCCCGTCGTTCCCGCCACCACCCATGGAACCGACAGCTGTACCTCAAACCATATCTCCTCCCCACCGTGCCCAGACGTCGTCATACTGTTGTTCCATATGCGTCTCACCCGTATGAGGACTCGTTGGCTACATTGAATGTGGAACTACACCCACCACATTCTGGTCCGCACGATATCTACCGAAGCACAGGCTGCTTCTGGGGGAGTTCGTGATCCGCGGTTCGGGAGGCTGAGGCGCTGCTCGGTGGCTACAGGTCCGGTTTTCGAAAGAGAGTTTAGTTGGAATTCTGAGTTCGATCGGTAGGGAACTCGGGGGTGCTAGGGTTCGTTACAGTTCAGGACACAACCAGGGAACGGGAAGTACCGTTATCGAGGGCCGTCGAATCTGAGCCTGTATCCGAATCTGAGTGCGGGTATCAGCTGTGCTCATACACGTACGCATACTCAGACAGCTCCTCCATCGAGTGACTCGGTGTACTCGGTGAGACGCTGTTCGGTGTATTCCTTACAACTCTCAACACCAGCGCGTGCCAGGCAGAGTGGGTGGAATCGAGACGCTACGACCGGATCGTAGTTCATGTCATCGTTCCGGACACCACAAACCCAACACGACGAGGGGTCACGAGGCGAGTCGCCGTTCACGAATCTCATCAACGCGTTTGCCTTGAAGAGACCGAGTGCCTCAGGGTGGTCCGTGAGGAATCGGCGGTTTCGCTTCATCTGACGCTCTTGCTGTGCGAGCTGTTTGCGTTCGGCTATTGCTTGAACGCGGTCGGGGACACGAGCGAGTTCGTCTTCGATGAGCGTCTCGAGCAGCACTGGCGACGGCCAGGTTGTCGAAACGTCACCTGAGAACTTCGCAGCGGAACTCCGGGGAACAGCCTCACCAGCATCAGACGAGCGCGACGACTGACTAACACGCTGAGGTGTCGCAGGCGTCGAGCGAGTCGATGCGGTGATCGGTGCACGCTCGAGAATCTGAATCTCGGATTCCCAACGCGAGTCGAGCTTCGGTTGACCCTGGTACGTCTGGTTGGACTTCTTGTACGGTAACTTGAAGTCAACAAGGCGGACCACGTCACCTTCGTTCGGCTCGGCGAGAATCTTCTTCGAGATGATTACTTCTCCATCGGCATCATCCGGGTCGGCCGTTGATGCAGTAATCTCCTCTTCGCTAGACTCCCAGACAGAGACACGAACTTCATCCTCGCGGCGATCTCCATCCGTGACGATCATCCCGAATTTTAATCCAGGGACGTCAGCATGGTAGATCTTCTTCACGACGCCTTGCGTGGTGAGATAGCCTTTCGAGGACCAGAGGTTCGCCTGTAGAATCGCGTTGATTCGCAGGACGTTTCTCGGATTCGTTGCTTCGTCTTCGAGGAGTCTGAGGAATGCCGACGTCACATCTTGTCCATCCAGCACACGCTGTGCAAGGTCGGACGCGACTTCGACGGGTCGGCGACGAATCTCGTGGACGGTCTCAGCCTGGAGCAATCTGCGTGCTTCAGTCAAGACCTCCTCACGAAGTTCAGAATCCTCAGCGTCGAGCTCCCGAAGGGGCTCGGCGAGGTCGTAGAGTTGCTGGGCGACGGTCTGTTCACGACGCGCAGGAGCAACACCAGCACGCGCGCTCCGGTAGCGAGCGAGCAAGTCGGTGTGTGCATCCAACGTCGCAGCCAGGCCAGTCAGGTGTCCAGCAGCGTCAATTCCCGCAGAGACTCTCTTTAGCTCTGCATCCAACGCCAGTCGGCGCTCGATACCAGGAATCGACGATCGAGAGTACTCCGCTGGATTCGCAACGAGAGTCCGGAGTGCGACTAACTCCCCAGAGGGAAGCGTCACTTCCAGATCGTCCGTTCCGACACCCTCTGTCTCGCGTGGCGTCTGTTCATCCTCGGGGATGTCCTTCAGCGCACGCAGTCGGCGAGTGTGTGCATCCAGCTGGTCTTCAGGGACGAGTGTTCGTCCAAGGCGCACCGGAACCTCCGTCGAACTGATGGGGTCGTACTCATCGAAGCCAGATGCCGTGCCCGTCAACTGGTCGCCAGTCGGGTCGGTCAGGCGGTCGTGGCCCATGTAGATGTACTGCCCACGTGCGATGACATCAGATTCAGAGAGCGCATCAGCGGGTCGTCCGCAAGCGTTCATCTCAGTCCTCCGCTCATCACTCCGAGACGCGACCATCGGTTGGTCATCGTACCAGCCGTAGACGCCCTCGGATTCACGTTCGAGTTCGAGTTCAGAACCGGACTCGTGCGCACCAGTACGCTCGGACTCACGCTCGAAGTCGACACCGGCATCGACATCGACGAAGACGTCGACATCGGAGTCGAATTCGGAGTCGGACTCGGTGGTCGAGTGTTGTCCATCCACGGTGCCACGGAACTCACGCTCAGTCGAGACTACGGACGGTGAGTGAGAACTCGTGTCTGCGTTCGTGTCTGCATCGAGGTTGAGCCACCGACGAATCATCGGGGATTCCACTCCGTCGTCGAGACGGCGGATCTCCTGGGTGGAGAGGCGAACCGTCGCCGGGAATCCGTGGTCTGCCGCCTGCGAGAACAGGCGAACAGTGTGGGTGGGGTGCTCATGTTCGGTGTTGTGTTCGATTTCGGTACTGCCGTTCTGTTGTCCGTCCTCAATGAGGTCGGACCTGTCGGTGTATCCACTCATATCAAAGCCAGAAAGCGCCGTGCTTTCTGCTCTCAGAGACGCGAACAGCAGTCATAACTATATCGTGCCATCCCGGCACTGTCTGTCGATTTTTCCGTTGTAACTCCCCACAATCCCGCGTACATTCAACGGGCCTCTGGCTCGCGACGGACGACCTCCTGCGAACGACCACGTCGAACAGAACCAATCAGTACAGAAACTCGCTCACGAAACGGCGCTCCCGCTTATCGAAAGTAGAGTGGAAAGGCGAATGCCGCCTTTCCGGCTTTGATATGATGAGCCGTTCAAGGCTCGCTAATCGCTACGTCGGAGGAGTACTTAACCGTAGCGTGGGGGCTCAGAAGGAGGGAGTCAGCAGAATACTCGCTCACAGAATAGCACTGTCGCTCGTTGAACGTAGAGTGCGCCCTCTTGGATCCTGAGGCGGTGGAGCGTACGAGCACGCTGTGGACCTCGGGGTCGCTCCCCACCCCTCTGCCTTCCGTCTTCGATGCGAGCACCAGACTTGATCCAGACGCCCCCGAGCGTTAATACTCAATACGCAAATTATGAATTGTATGTCGAAGGGTGCGGGCGACCCTGAGCGCGCGATTAATGGGTTCATGTCGGTGGCCCGGTTGCTTGAGGAGCCCCGACTGGCGCGACTCTATACGTTCATTTTTCGGGAGGGCGAGATCACGAATGACGACATCGCCGACCAGCTGGAGCGGCCTCGCTCGACCGCCTCCTCCGATACGAGTCCCTTGATTGACCTTGGTGTACTCACGCGCGACGGGGAGCAGACCATTCACACGTACACTGCGGTTCCGATTGCGCTCGCGGTGAATCTCGATGGTAACGGGTACACGATTACGCCGACGTTCATCGAAGCGTTCGGCCGCGCCCCTCGCGACCGAGACTTGGACTTACTCCTCAAACGATATGGCCTCGGGAAGCTCGCTGCCGCGCTCACATACGCGATACCCTACACCGAGGGGAAGATGTCGGAGCGGCTGGCTGCTCGGGAACTCGACCTTTAGCCCGCGTTCGCTATCGCCATTCTCCATGGACTCCGCGAAGTTGTCCTCGAGATGGAAGAGCACGATCCGTATTTCGAGGAGATACGGAACGCCCGCAAGGCCCCGCCCGAGGACGTGTGAGGGCTGTCCTGAGCAAGCTGTACAGCACGCCAGAAGAGCTCGCAGCAGTCGTGAGGTCTCCGCGTCGTACGAGTCATTCAGGAACGTCGTCGGTCAACATCCACGATGACGTACAGGGATCGTCATCGAGACGGGCGATAGCGCACGTCCTCACACCCAGCCTGTCTGGTCAATCTGTGAGAAAAGAGCATTAGCTCGTGGCGCGGCCAGCCACGTCGGTCATCTGTTCGCGAGCAGCCTCCACGTCGGAGTAGAGTTCCAGTGCGTGCTTGATGAGGCGGCGATCCTCCCCGTTTTCGCGCCAGAACGCGATGACGTCACGGCGTTCTCGGAGCTCGGTACTTGCGAGGTCGCCGTCGGCGAGCGACTGTTCGAGGTCTTGCCACGTCTCGACGTCGTAGGTTTCCTGCCACTCCTCGATCTCCTCGGTGATCGCGGCCAGTTCGCTCCGTAACTCCTCGCGTGTGTTCTCCTCGATGAGCGTGCGGATTTCCTCGAAGAGCAGTCGCGTGTAGTCCGGCTGATAGCGCGTGCTCTCACCGGCCTCAACGCGGCGCAGCTGCCCCTGTTCGACAAGCGCTTGGAGTTCCTCGTTGGTCGTGCTCCAGGCGGCGTCGGCCTGTTCGCTTATCCAGTTGACCGACCGTGGTTCGCGAAGCGTCTTGGCGACCGCCCGAATACGGTCGCGGGCGCTCATCGACTCGGTCCACGACTGGACGCCATCTCGCGAGGAGTCGGACATTTCGGTACCTCTGGCAACAGCGTTTGCGCTGTACTCTCATATGTTTGTACTATCTCGCATAATCACGAGCTGTTGCAAGCGAGGTCGTCTGGACGTGCAAAAGTGAAGCCGCACGGAGATACGTAGTTGCCTGGTTCACGAATCCCCCAAAGGCTTTAGAACATAGTCCGCGTACTATGGACTATGTCGAACGTGCCATCTTCCATCCAACCACCGGATGCGGGACACACGGCCCACCGGTTTTTCGTCATTCAGGAGCTGCTGGGGACGCCTGATCTCGCACGGTTCTACACGGATTTGTTGATCAACTCCCCAACAACGGTCACGGCAGTTCGTGAGCGTCAGGGCTTCTCTAAGAGCACTGCCTACAAATATGCGAATACGCTCGCCGAGTTGGGTGTCGCCAAAGAATTAGACGAGTACGAAGGTGGTTCCGCACTCTGGCGTGCAGACCCCGTGAGTGGGGACTGGACAGACGAGATGACTCTCGAACTCGGTCCCGCCATCATCGCAGTCTACGGGGCGATTAGCGTCGACGACGATCTCGAACTCTTCGCTGATCGGCATGGGAAAGCCGCACTCGCCCCTGCGGTCATGGCCACACTCACCTACTTGCAGGGTGAGACGACGCGTCGTGGCGTCGCCGATAAGCTCGGTGTGCCTGCTGTAGAAGCCATCGCGGTCACGCAGGCCATCGAACGAATCATCGCCGTGGTGAAAGACCACGACCCGACGCTCAACGACATCGCGTTTGAGGTGGACGTTCACGAACGCGCAATCGAGCAGGGGCCGTATCAGCGCGCAGATGAGTGAGGACCATCCGTCCCCGTTCCCGACGGCCCTCATTCTCGACACGAGCTTTCTTCGAACCATCGGGGGAACAGACTCTTCGCCGTATCAAACCTTCATCCAGTACGTCAAAGCGGAGGGAATTGATCTCTACCTCACCCCAGGTGTCGTTGAGGAACTCGCAGAGCAACGAGGATACATCAGTATCGACTGGGTTGACCGAGCGGACACAACGACGTGGATCACACTCATCGACACTGTCCAGTCTGGGGTCCGGGTACATGACGGCCCGCGCGCTGGCGAAATCATGGACCGTGTCCATGAGCGGCTGGCGAAGTCTGAGCAGACGGACCCTGACAAGTTGCGGAAGACTGATTCAGAGCTTCCAGCGGCTGCGGTAATGCTTCTTGGTTCGACAGGGCATGATTCCGTCGGGATATTGATCGATGACCGGAACGCTGAACGATCGATTTCAGGTGTGATCGACAATACGTACTACGAGGGACGAATTCGTGTTCTCAACATCTGGGATGCAATAGAGTACATAGAATCCTGACTCAGTCAGCGATTGTCCAAATATTCTCACCGCTATACTTCAGCCAGAAACCGCGCAAATAGACGAAGCGACAAGACTGTCATCCGTCCGTCGGGGATCACCATCGACGAATCGTAGGGCATTCGAGATCGAGAGGTCGTCATTTGCGAACGCGAGCTTAACCTGGAGGTGAACCGCCGCGGGGGGACCACACCGGGTTGTGAGCGACCCATCGACCTCTGCCGCCACAGAACGGACTCGGCTAGTTCTCGCTCAGTATTGGCCCCCCAAGGGGGTCGAGGGGGTTCGAGAGGAGGATGGCCGACAGCCGCCCGCCTTCCGAATCATCCACCACGGAGTGACCTACCGATGACATACTACCACGACGGACAGCACCGCCTCTCGAACAGCGACGTTGAACAAGACGATCGCTTCGACGAACTCCGGCTGCGCGGGCTTTACGAGAGTCCCCACCTCGAGAGCGACTGTCTCGGCGTCCGCCTCGAGAACGCAGGCGAACTCATGATGGCCGCCCGGACCCAGCCCGAATACGACGAGTTCGGCCTCGAAATCGAAGGCACCGGCGGACAGGAACTCGACGCCTACTGGGTGGGTGCAAGCCTCCGCACCACGCAATCCCGGGATATCGACCCGATGGACCTCACCGACGAGGACCTCACTGGACTCCCACTCGAAGCTCAAGAGCGCCTCCACGGACTTCACGAAGAGCGGAAACGCCAGCGAGAGAAAGCCCTCGCCGCCCACGTCGCGGGTATTGACCGCGAAACACGGCGCCGGGAGGAACTCCTCAGTGAGTACCGCGAGCGCCGGGCTGACTACAACGACCGCGTCATCGGCGACAACATCCACTCCTACGACCCGTTCGAGCAGCTCGACGAGGAAACCACCCAGCGCGTGCACGACGCTGCCGACCGAATCACCGACCGCCTCGTCACGCCCCCGAACAAGGCCATCCTCGAACACCGCCTCGCCAGCAAGGTCGCCCGAGGACAGGACCTCTTCACCGCCCAATCGAACGTCCTCGACGAACTCTACCAGGAAGCGGGCGTCATCCAGCCCATCTCTTCGGTGCCGATCATCCCCTCGAAGTACAACGTCGAAGCCGACATCCAGGGGACCGTCACGCGACTCTGGCAACCCAAATCCCGCACCCAACAGCAGGTCGGCCTCATCGAAGACGACACCGGGACCATCAAATTCACCGTCTGGACGAAATCAAATCAGGGAACCATCCTCCATGAAGGCGACCTCGTGCGCGTTGTCGCCGGGAAAGTCGGGAAATACCAGGGCCAGGCGACGCTCGCCGCCGACTCCGAGACTCGCATCACGGTCATCGAGGCCCGCGACGGGCCAGCGCCACGCGGCGACCTCCCCAACGTCGACTGGGCGAAATACGCCAAACGAAATCGTGAGCGCGGCATCGAACAGCCCTTCCAGCGGCACGGGGTCCGCTCGATACCCGCGCTCGGCACACCCGGTGTGCAGGAAGTCTCTCGTCCCGTCCACACGCCGGTCGACCGCCTTGACGCCGAAGAGAGCGGGCAGATGGACGCCCACGAATGGCTCAAAGCCACCGAGATATTCGACGAAAACGGCGACATCCCACTCCCAACCTGGTGGCGCGAACAAGCCACCGTCGTCTCCGTCCTCGTCGACGCCGACGCCGACCGAGACGCGATTCACGCCGCCGTCCACGACGTCATCGCCACCTCACGGCCCGACTCGACGCCCGGCCCAGACCATCCCGTCCCACAGGGCAAGCGCCGTCTCTGGGCGCTCGTGCGCAACCTCGACCACTTCGGAACCGCACTCGAGGACGAGGACTCGGGCGCTCCCGACGAACCCATAGCAGCCACCGAAGACGCCAGCATGAACGCGCTCACCGGCGTCGCGACTCCCGACACCTCCGAGACGACGGCGACGACAGAGCCCAGCCTCGGCCTTCCCACGACCACCTGCCGGTGTCCCAAGTGCTCCCACGACCGGGCGCACTACCGACTCGTCCAACTCCGCTCCATCGACGAGCCACCGACCAGACTCCTCTCGTGTGCCAGTTGCGGCCAGCGCTGGCGCGACGACAGCTAACCTCACACTCATGTGCTCACATACCAACTCCGACAGCGATAGCAACGACACCGATACCGACGCCAGTCCCACCGACGAGGAGCTGTTCGACCTCGATATCGTCGACGGCGAAGATCCCTCGCGAGCGGTCAACCCCGACGACCGATACCGGCCTGACCCACCGGGGCCAGGCCCGACCGTCGGGACGCGCTTCGCCACGCTCCAAGACGGATCGTTCGCCATCATCGAGCGTGCCGCCCTCGGCGGATGGATCAGCGCCGACGAAACCATCAGCCTCGAAGACGCTCGCTGACCGAGCAGGCCAGGACTCGCAGACCGTCGCGATCAGCAAACCCTCCCAGAGTTTTTGCTCCCCAAGGGGGGTGAGGGGAATCGGAGGAGAGACGAGAGGTATTGTGTCTCTCACGGCTCTCGTGTGCCTCGTTCCGACGCTTCTCGGCCCGTCTCCCTCGTGGGGAAACTCTCCCAGAAGACACCTCAAACAGCCATCGAACCAGAACCAAACTCGAACCAATGTCCACCAACGCAACACCCGCAGATTCTGCGGTCAACGCCTCCAGCGACGACCTCGCGACGGCCGCGACCACCCTCATCGAACAGTTCCCCGACGACGCCGGCGATGAAGCCCTCCCGAGTGTCGACGATATCGTCACCCGGCTCGACCAGATGGTCAACGGCTACAACGTGCCGCTCGAGGAGGCTACTCGCGCCACGCGCAACCACTACCTCGACGTGCTCGGCATCGAATACGACGACCTCGCACTCCCCTCGCAGAGTGCCGGCGACACGACGCTCGACGAAATCAACACCGACGGCCAGTGGGTCAGCGTCACCGTCAAAGTCGTCGACCTATGGGAGCCGACCAGCGACAGCATCTCCCAGGTCGGGCTCATCGGCGACGAGAGCGGCCGACTCAAGTTCACCAAGTGGGCCAAAGCCGACCTTCCCGAACTCGACGCGGACGGCGTGTACCGACTCGACAACGTCATCACCAGCGAGTACGAAGGCCGCTACTCCATCAACCTCAACTCCCGGTCGGTCATCGACCCCGTCGATGACGATATCGAAGTCGGCGACAACGCCGAGGAGTTGACCATCGAGGCCCCGATGGTCGCGATCCAGTCCGGAAGCGGGCTCATCAAGCGCTGTCCCCACGACGGCTGTACGCGCGTTCTCCAGGACGGCCGGTGTGCCGAACACGGAACGGTCGAAGGCGAATTCGACCTCCGCATCAAGGCCGTCTTCGACGACGGCGTTCGCGTCCAGCACGCCATCTTCGACAAGGAGGCGACCAAAGCCCTCGCCGACATCACCATCGAGGAGGCCAAACAGCAAGCGATGGACGCTCTCGATACGAGCGTCGTCGCGAACGACCTCACCGACGCCCTCGTCGGTCGCTACTACCGAGTCAGCGGCCGCGTCATCGGGAAATATCTCCTCGTCGATGAGGCCGACCCACTCGCGTAGGCCCACGCCCCGCCCACTACTCTCTCCAATTCACTCTAATGAGTAACTCAGCATCCACAGCCGACAGCAGTACCGATAGCAACAGCACCCAGCGACAGGGCCGACAGGTCGCAAAGCGCGCCTTCGCCGCCGAACTCAACGACGCAACCCACGTCTTCAAAGAGAGTGACGAGGAGCGCGCCCCGAACTTCGCGCTGCTCCCCAGCGGCGAGACCGCGAACCGCTACTTCCTCGTCGGGACCGTCACCGAAGTCAACGACGTTGGCAAGGACAGCGAATATTGGCAGGCCCGAATCGTCGATCCCACGGGGACGGTGTTCGCCTACGCCGGTCAGTACCAGCCCGACGCCGCCGCGTTCCTCTCCGGCCTCGAACCCCCCGCGTACGTCGCTATCACCGCCAAGCCCAGCACGTACGAAACCGACGACGGCAACGTGAACGTCTCCCTTCGGCCCGAGACCATCACCCGCGTCGATGAAGCCACCCGAAACCAGTGGGTGCGCGAAACCATCGACCGGACGGCCGCTCGCCTCGATGCCTTCGATAACGGAGACAAGGACGGTATCGACTCGACCCCCTACGTCGCGATGTGCCGCGAACAGTACGGGGACAACCTCTCGCTCGAAGTCTACCGCGACGCCCTCAACGACGCTCGCGAAGACGTTGGAATGGACGCCGTCCGCGACGACGACGCCGATGGCGAGGTTGAGGTCGAAGCCGAGGCCGAGGCCGACACCAAGGGCGGCTCCACCCGCGTGTACGACGCCGACGACGCCGACCAGAGCGATGACGGCGACCACGACACCGACAGCAACGGCGAGTCCGACCCTGAGGGGGAGACGGAAGAGGGTGCCATCGACGAAGCGGCCCTCGCCTCGGCCGTCGCCAACGCCGGACTTGAGGAGTGATTCGCCGAAAGAGGCCTTCCACAACAGCACTCCAACACGGTCGTTCTCTCTCAGGGGGATACGCAAGTATCCCACCCACGTCTCATCCGCGTTCGATTCGATTACTTGAACGCGAGTGACCCTCCACACGCGACGCCCGATTTTCCGTACAGCGATGCTCCTTAACCTGAGTCGCCCAGCTCCACCAGCACGCCCACTTTGTCTCCCTCGTATCGGTGGAGGGCACTCGTCCGAATCACCAATGGCAACACTCCAAGTCAGCACCGCCTCGAACGCACCGGCCGTCGACCACGAACGCGTCGACGAACTCCGCTCCTTCCTCACCGAGTGGCTCCTCGGAACCGGCCCATTCGATGACCTCACCGCCGACGTCATCGAACCCGAACCCGGGCAAGACGCCGACACCGACATGGAGACGGGTAGCGATACCGAGACCGGCGACACGCCGTCGCCGTATCTCGTCCTGTACGGCTACGCCTCCTTCGGGCCAGCACACCGCCCGACCGTCCGTGACGCTGCCCGCGACCACCTCGACGCCGACGGCGAGCTCGAGGGCCTCAGCGACGACGACCGCGACGCCCTCATCGACGCCGAAACCGAGGACCTCGTGTACGACTACCAGCACGAACACACCGAGGACTTCCTGCGCGAACTCGCAGCATACCTCACCGAACCGTTCATCGTCCAGACCGCCGGCTACGAGAAATGCCGCTTCCCGCTCGTCGGCTACCAGTACACGGTCGACCCCGACGGCGAAATCACCCACGTCTCACTCGCCTGAGTGCTCGTCGCCCCCGGCCCGCAACTCGGACCTCGAGGACGCTCTCGAGTCCCACTCACACTCGGCTGACTCCACTACCAGACTCTCTCATGACGTTCTACGCCCGTCTCTCCGGCTACCTCACGTACCGCACGCACGACCACCTCGACGCTGCGATCCAGCGCCTCATCCGTGGTGCCTGGCTCAACACCGACGAACAGTGGCTCCTCAAAGGCCACCCCCGGCAGGTCCGCGCCGAATCCACCATCGACCACGAACGCAACCTCCTCGTTATTCCGCCCAGCGTCTACCAGAACCTCGGTCGAATCACCACCGAACTGTTCGCCGGGGCCACCGACGGCCTCGTCGTCACGTCCTCGAGCGACAACTGCTTCGACGCCTGGGTCGAGACCCCACTCCTGGACGCTGCTGACATCTCCGCCGGCGACGGCGGCGACGTCTCCTCGATTCAGTGTATCGACCTCGATCAGGTTGCGCGCTCGAACGGCCTCGGCATCAAACGGCTCGGCGATCCCGGGCACGAACGGTGGCAGCGCGACGTACTCGACGCCTTCCACGCTCAGTACGACCCCGACGTCCACGAAATCCTCGAATCCCCCTCCGCACCACCCGAGTGACACCCCAAGCCGGTAACTGTACATCTCCACGACCAGCCAGCCCGTCATCCAGCCACTCATGAACTCAAATCCAACCGATACGCCAGACACGTTCGCCGACCTTCGTGAGCGACTCGACGAGGAATGCGTTCTCCACGCCCTCTCGAAAGCCCGCGAAACCGACTCCGAAACCCCCCCGACAGTCTTCTTCCTCGATGAAGAGACCGGCCGCGTCTATCGCGTCCTCGAAGCCACGCGTGGCTCACCCGACTCCGGGTGGTTCGTCCTCGCCCTCGGCGGCCACAACATCGACGACGGCTACGAACGACAACTCCGCGTCCACGACTCGGATACCCACCGCGTGCTTCTCGAATCCGACCTCGCGTCTAACGATTTCGATGAACCGACGCCCACCGACGGCATCCAGGCAACTACCGATGTTGACGTGGAAGGAACGAGCGATTACCGATTGGATTGTCGCGCCAGCTACCCACACACCGAAGATGGCGAACTCGATTTCCAGACGATGGCCGAGGACCTCGGAATCGCCGAGGTCGCTCCGCACTCCAAAGTATTCATTACAGACGGCACGGGTCACGTCCGGCGTATCGTCTCCTGCGATACCGACCGGGGAGGCGTCCGTCTCCGCGACGAATACAACGGCCAGGAATACGACGTCGAACTCGCCGACCTCTGGTCGGACTGGCGTTACGACGACCTCCAGTTCCGCAAGCGCGCCTTCCTCGACTACGACGACTTCGTCATCGACGATGAACGCCGCCCGGCGTTCGAGAAACTCTTGGACGCGGCGAAAGCCCACGCCGCTGCACAAGACGGAGGGGATGAAGCCCTCGATGAGGCCATCCGCCTGTTCACTAACCTCAACGAACTCCCGTGGACGAGCCGGTGATGTCGGATATACTAATTTGCCCAGGAACAGACAGAACCGGCGTGCTGACTCGATGGAAATTCTGCTATCCCAGCGGAGCGTGAATCAACTATGGGACGCAAGAGACCGAGCTGTATTCCGTGCCGCAGAGCACGTGGTGCTGACTGGTCCGAGTGCGAAAGAAGCCGAGTTATGGGCGTACCAGCCCGGATGCCGCGCCGCGCGGCATCCGGGAAAGCCCGCATAGGTGAATTTCTGATTCACGCACCGGTGTCCCGGAGGAACAGACCATGTACCTCGGAATCGACTTACACAAGCGGTACGCACAGGTGGCAGTAATCAACGACGCTGGAGAAGTCGTCGAAGAGGTTCGCGTCGAGAACGCGAACCTCGACGACCTCGCCCAGCGGTACGCTGGGTCTCGTGCGGTGATCGAGGCGACCAGCAATTACTACCACGTCTACGATACTCTCGCCGAGTATTTGGACGTGACTGTCGCTCATCCCGGCAAATTGACGCTCATCGCTCAGTCGGACAAGAAGACTGATCGCGTCGATGCCAAAGAACTCGCGAGACTGCTTCGGCTCAACTCCGTTCCGGAAAGTTACGTTCCCACCGACGAGATCAGGGAAGCCCGCGCACTCGTGCGCGGGCGACAGACCCTAATCGAAGATCGGACCAAGTTCGCCAACAAGATCCACGGCTTGCTCGCCGATAACGGCATCACGCGGAAAGTGAAGCCACTGAGTGTGAAGGGACGAGAGTTCCTCTGGGAACTCTCGCTCCCGTCCCCGTGGGATGCGTTGTTGGAGTCGTATCTCGACGTGATCAAGACGCTGACCGAGAAAATCACACAGCTCGAAGCGGCGATCGAAGAGCGCGCTGGGTCTCTGACCGAGACCCAGCTGCTCATGACGATTCCAGGTGTCAGCTACTACTCCGCGTTGTTGATTTACGCGGAACTGGGTGAGGTCGATCGGTTCGACGGCCACAAGGAGGTCGTGAGTTACATGGGTCTGAACCCGACGATCCGCGAGTCGGGCGACTCGCGGATCGAGGGTGGCATCTCGAAACGCGGATCTGGACGGGTTCGGTGGATCCTGGTTCAGAGTGCGTACACGGCAGTGTACAACAGTGGAGACGAGTATTTGAGCCGGTTCTTCCACCGGCTGAACAGTCGTATGAATTCGAAGAAGGCGATCGTGGCGACGGCACGGAAACTGCTCGTGTCGATGTACTACATGCTCAACCGAGGGGAGGTATACGATCCACCCGGCGTGAGCACCTGAGAACTGAGGGCCGCCCGCCCGGCGGCCCTCAGTGGCCGGTCGGAGTCAGCGGGAGCGACAGCTCTCTTTATTCACGTTCCCCGCCTGCCGGTTGAACAGCGAACCATCGCCTCGCTGTCTGCCAGTTTTACGATCCCATCACAGGAGTCGTCGACGCGGTGCAAATCATTATTGCGCCAGCCGTTGTTTGTTCGGCCAGCAGAATTTCCATAGGTGAATATAGAGGGTCTATGTCTCAGAGGCGCTACCAGCCTCTCTCGTGCCAAGCCGATAACCGAGGCCGAAAATGACTGCGGGCGCGACGAGGTAAGTTATCGCTGAAAGAGCCAGCTGGTAGGCCACGACCGTCGTCCCGACGGTGCGGGCACGAGGGAGCCACGAGAACGGCTCTCGTCCGGCCACGGCCCCGTTGGCATATACCCCGAGAATCTCACTCCCCATCATATTGAGCAGGAGTACCGCTACCCCCACCAGTAGAGCTGCGCCGACGTGTTTCCATAGCGAGCGGGAATGGAGGGTCATTACCCTCACTCACCATTCAAAGAATAAGTACTTCTCCACAAGCAGTTGCGAGACACGCGCTGTGTATGCAGCACATGTCTGCAAACCTTCTCAACGGCTGTCAGTTCCGGCGTGACCGAGACAGAGGGTGTGTTTAACACGTTGCTGGTCTCTATTTCGGCGGGAATAGAGGCGTCAACGGGGGGTGGGAAGGGGAGCACCTCTGACCAGCATCTCTATGAAGATGATGAAATGTAATAAATATAATGTAATTGGCAACCCTATATATCAAGACATGGCACACGCACCCTCATTTCAGCAGGACTGCTGACACCGATCACTGATCGAGGCATCAAAACAACGTGATATTGGGTTTGCGCTGACTATTGATCGCTCTCAGTTTATTCTCCCCGCTTCGCTAGAGGGGTCGAACTGCCCTTTCCTGGTCTCTTCCGTCCCCTTCCTCACCACTCTCCATGTCCCAACGCTATCTTGAGGCCGCGAACAGCAACGCCCGTCCCGGGCCCCATCCGTCCGGCAGCCCCCTCGGTACCCACCAGCGGGGACTCGCCCCAGCTATCGACTCCGAGCCGTCGTCAGCCCAGAAATTGGCGCCCGAACGCACCCAACCGGTCGGTGACCCAATTTGCCCCGAGTGTGCGACCGATGAACACCTCGTCGTCGACGAGACTGAAACCTTCTGTCAGGCGTGCGGCCTCGTGGTCGCCCGAGACATCCTTGATCGAGAACTCCAGTGGGAGACAACCGCCGATGGCGAACGGCAACCCGCCCGGGGCGGGGCTCCCACGACCATCAGACGCCACGACAAGGGACTCCCGACCGAGATTGGCTCCTACCGCGACGGATACGGAAACGAACTCTCATCGAAGACACAGCGCCAGTTCAAACGCCTTCGCAAATGGGACGACCGCGCGAAGGCGAGTACCACTCACGACCAGTCGCTCCGTACCGGTCTTGGCGAAATCGCCCGTCTCGTGAGTGCGGTCGAACTCCCCGCATCGATCCACGACCGCGCTGCGAGACTCTTTCGCGACGCCTGGGAGCGCAATCTCCTCCGTGGGCGCTCCATCGAAGCCATCGCGACCGCCAGCATCTTCGCCGCCTGTCGCCTCGAACGCCTGCCACGGTTCCTCGAAGAACTCGCCGCCGTTGCCCGCGTCGACGAATCCGATATCAAAAGCGCCTATCGACTGCTGAATCGCGAGCTCGAACTCGCAACGCCACCGCCGCTCCCGCAGGACTTCCTCCCTCGACTCGCCAACGCCGTCGACGCCAACCCCCGGGTCGAGCGACGAGCCCATCAACTCGTCACCGCCCCCGCTGTCGGTGTCCTCGCCAACGGCCGACAGCCCGCCGGCGTCGCCGCCGCGTGCCTCTATCACGCTCACGATGAAAGCGAGCTCACCAACCTCCGGCTCACACAGCAGCGACTCGCCGACGAAGGCTTCTCCACTCCAACGACTATCCGGAACATCCGACGCGAACTTCTCTCGCTTGAGGAGGCCGGTGATCTCCACGATCCAGACGGCTATCTCGACGACTACCTCGGGTAGCCCGGTCGGTCGGCGCGGCATCGCTCCGCACAGGTTCATCGTCCTACGCAACACCTAGACCGACCACCCACTCCACTCTGTTGCGTAGGAGTAATCCACCGCCTCGTTTGTCTCCCTCGGACTCGGTGGAGGACACCCAGAATGGGCACACTCAGCCACCACCGTGCAGCGAATCGCTTCCAGACCGCACTCCGACAGCGTCTCGATGCCGCGTCCGATCCGAACGCGGCCCAGCAAGCCTACGACGACGCACTCGAGGCGCTCATCAGCATCGCCATCGACGAAGTCGAACTCGACCGGGCCGCCCGCTCCATCGCTACCGACCCTGACGCCATCGACTTCCCCGAGACGAACGCACAGTCACACTCGAACTCCACCTCCGAGTCTCAACCATGACGAGTACGTCGACAGCCCCCGTCTCCGAGAGCCGACAGCTCGCAGCCAGCACCCCAGACCATCTTCCAACAAGGCGGGAATCCCGGTCTTCAGGCCGGGAAGGAATCCGACAACTCCCAAACTAACCACGTTCTGACACTCAGCCCACACGCCGACCGTTATCTTTAACTTACGCTATTTCTTACGTTTTGCCGGATGAGGGCTGACTTTGATATGGAACGTGGCGGGCCACTTCACGAAGCCGTGAAGGACTACGCCCGCGACCACGGAATACGCCACTCACGGGCGTACCCCGAACTCCTCCGCAAAGCACTCGAATCCGAAGGCTACGATGTCAACGCCTCAGACAGCGAATAAAACACTGGAAGCCACGCTCGCACCACCCACACGGTGTAAAGAGCAACGTCTCCAGCAAACGCTGTCTGAATACCGAGACGCGCTCAACGACGCCTTCGAGCAACACTGTACGACGATGAGCGCCACGAACGACGTGGTGACGCCGTACAACCTACCGTACCAAGCGAAAGACGCCCTCAAATCCTACGTCCCCAAACTCCACAACACGTACAACGCCAACGAGTTAGACGACGAACACCCGCTCCGTTTCGTGAATCGAGCGGGGAAGTTCGACCGCGACCCCTCGCGTGAATACGAAATTTGCTGGAACGTTCCACAACCCGGTCGCGGAACCAACTTCTGGATACCACTTAGACTGAATCCTGAACAAGAGAAGTTGTGGATCGAACTACTTGATGAGGAGTCGAATACGAAGGTAGGCGAACTTCGCTTGCAGAGACACCGAAAGACGTGGACGCTCCACGTCACCGTCGAATACGAAATCAAGGACACCTCAGAACTATCCGAGACCCCGACCCGGGTTGGATTCGATATTGGCGAGTCAATGTTGGTCACGGGCTGTGCCCTCCAACACGACACCCCCACGAAGCCTCTGTTAATCAACGGGAAAGAAGCCAAACGCATCCGCAAAGAGATGTTCACGACCCTGAAACGCCTGCAAGAGCGAGACGCTTCTGAGTGGCGCGTCGAGGAGCGATTCTCGTACTACCAGAACCGACTCACAGACCTAATCGAGAAAGCGTCTCGTGAGTCCGTGGAGTACGCTCGCCAGTTCGAGAATCCCGTCATCGTGATGGAGGACTTAGCGTACATCCGCGAGTCGCTGGACTACGGGAAGTACATGAATCGACGCCTGCACTCATGGGCCTTCGCTCGGTTGCAGGGTCGAATCGAAGACAAGGCGAAGGACGCCGGTATTCCGGTACGATATGTCCACCCTCAGTACACCTCGAAGACGTGCCACTCGTGCAAGCACATCGGGTATCGGCCTCGACAAGCCGAGTTCAAATGCAAGAACCCAGAGTGCCACGTATCGACGTTCCAAGCAGATATTAACGCGAGTGCGAACATCGCACGTCGCGTAGACCCGTGGGGAGAGAGCCTGCCGTGGAAATCCGCAGGCGATGACTCGCCACAGGACGGGAGCGGTTGTGACACCGCCACGACTCAGTGTGAGCAGAGCGAGACACCCTCGCAAATGACACTCACAACGTTCCAAGAGTCGAAACCCACTGCCAGCGACGACTAACTGGCATTCCCACCGTGTGGGACGCCCTGTCGTTTACGACGGGGAGGATGTCACCGCCTCAGTATCGTCCTGCGCGATTACTCTCACCAACGCTGGTTCGTCCCTGTGCGATACCGACGCTCAGTTTTGGCCCCCCAAGGGCGGTGAGGGGACAGAGATGAGCATCATCCCCACCGTGACTGCGTTGCTCGCTCGCCAACTCCTCAACCGACACGACGAGCTGCCGAGTTCGACCACCGACGCACGGTCGAACACCCAGAACCGCACCGACGCAGACCAACCACCCGAACACGCTCGAAACCGATGAGTACCAACATCGAATCCGACACCGCCGATGCACAGCCCGCGACTACTCCCGACGTCGAATCTGAAACCGAACCTGAAGCCGAATCAGAATCCGAGATCGACACCCACCCGGAACCCGGGGTCGAAACAGAAGCCGAACCGGAATCCGACCCCAGCGTCGACACTGACACTAACACTGACGGAGACGGAGACGAAGCCGCCGAGAGCGACACCGAGGGGGAGACGGAGGCCGAACCAGAAAGCGAAGGTGGCGACGACGACGCAGAGGTCGTCACGAGCCCGCCCCAGCAGTTCACCGCCGCCATCAAGGGCGGAGCGATCAAGGAATTCGTCAGCACGCTTCGCGCCGTCGTCGACGAAGCGAAAATTCGCGTCGGCCCAGACGGTATCCACACCCGAGCCGTCGACCCCGCCAACGTCGCGATGTACGACGTCTCTCTCGCAGCCGGCGCTTTCGAGTCCTACGACGCTACCGAGGGCGTCCTCGGTGTCAACCTCGAACGCTTCGAGGAAGTCCTCAAACTCGCCAAGAAAAACGACCTCGTCCAACTCTCGTTCAACACCACGTCGTTCAAGCTCGTCATTCACATCGACGGCGTCGAGTTCACGATGGCGCTCATCGACCCCGACAGCATCCGCAAAGAGCCCGAAATCCCCGAGATGGACCTGCCCATCTCCCTCACGCTCGAGGAAGCACAAATCTCGCGTGGCGTCAAGGCCGCCGATATGGTCTCCGACCACATTCGCTTCCGCTGTGACGAGGCCGAGACCACCGTCTACATCGAAGCCGAAGGCGACACCGACAACGTCAGTCTCGAACTCGCGGATGACGACCTCGTCGCGCTCACGGCCGCTGACGGCAACGCACTATACAGCCTCGACTACGTCAACGATATCTCCAAACAGTTCCCCACGGGCACGGAGATCACGCTCACCTTCGGCGGCGACTTCCCGATGATGTTCGAGTACCAGTTCAGCGACGGCGAATGCGACGTCCTCGCGATGCTCGCCCCGCGTATTCAGAGCGACTAGTCGACGCGCCCACCCCGTCGTATCGCACGCCACGCACCACACTCTGTGCACTACCTCAGATCCTCATGAACTCCCTCACCACCCTCAGCGACGGCGAAACCTACGCCGACGTTCGCCTCGGCGACGACTTCATCGTCACCATCGACCGCACCGCCCGCAAGGACGCCATCACCATCCGCGTCTTCCATCCCGATACGCCAGAGACTCCCGTCGGCGAACACCACCTCAACCTCACTCTCAACGACGATTCCATCTCCGGGACGCCGGGCGAATCCACCCAGAACAACACCGATCCCACCGGGGCGCTCGGCTGAGATGGCTCTCGACCGCTACGCAGCGCCTCTCGCTATCGTTGAATCCGAAGCCGAGTCCGGCGACCAACGCAAATGTCCGTATTGTCGGTGGAACTCGCACACGCTGTACCGACTCGACAGCTGGCCCGCCGACCACGCCGGATGTGCCTACTGCGTCCTCGAGTTCCTCAGCAGCGACGAGTACCTCATCTATCACGACCGCGACCACAGCGCAGCACCGACCGGCCCGCCTACATCCGAGCACGCCACCGGCTAACCAGCTCACCTCACACCATGCCAGCCAAAACCGACTACTCCAGAAAGACCAAGTGGAAGACCGAACCGTACCGAGGCGAACGCTCCATCGGAGGCAACTTCGTCTACTCCGGGGAGAACCTTCTGGATAAGCATCTGTTCGTCCATCGTGTCGCCCCTGGCGGCTTCGATTGGGGGCCCGACGCCTCCGACGAGAAAGCCTGCCAACTCGCCATCGCGCTCCTCGCCCCGTACAAAGGCGTGGACTACGCCGTCGAACACCACCACCTGTTCGCCGAGAACTTCGTCCGGCGCGAACTCACTGATGACACCTGGGAAATCAAGCGGAGCGACTTCCGGAGTCCAGACTACGTCCGTGCCATCGACGGTCGCGACTATCCAGCGAATACCGCCCCCAGTCCAGAGGCTATGCCCGCTCTCGAGAACGTCGACCTCGACGCCATCACGTACGCTGAGGAGATCGCACTCACAGAGAAATTCGACGATGTCCTCTGGCCCAGCGGCAACCGGCGCGACAACCTCCGTCGTCTCCTCGCCATCTGGAACGGTGAGGAAGACCCGAGTACCGACTCCATCTCCTCGAGTACCCTGTATCGGGTTCCGGGCCTCTCCATTCCCTCGAACGCCCGCAGTACGCTCGTCCGCGAGTTCGACACGATGGGCGACCTCGCCGGCTGGATCTGCTTCGGTCGTCACCACGAGCGATTAAACGGCATTAGCAAAGCGACCGCGAAGAAACTCACCGCCGCTCGCCCCGGCCTCGTCCAGTACTTCGGCGGTGAAGAGTACATCCCCGAACACGGTGGCCGGGAAATGACGCTTTCGGAAGCCACGGGCGGGGAAAGCGCCCAACAGACGTTCCGGAGCGCCCTCGCAGACGGTGATGATGCCTGACGCCACAGCTCGCTCTCAACCCCTGAGCAGTACCCGTATGATACGGGTTCTACACGTTCTCTTGGATTCTTCCTCTCCTCCCCGTCCGTCGAGCTGGGAGTCGCGGCCTGCAGTCTGCTTGTTCCTACGCAACAGACCCACTCGCCGGCCGGTCCAGCCGTTGCGTAGGACTCGTTTTGTCTCCCCCGGAAGCTGTGGAGGGCGGACGTCCACACGGAGCGCTCCTAGCGCGTTGTGTCGACACCAACGGCTCAGCGCGGTTCTGCGTGGGCGTACCACAACTCGCCCTCCGTCCTCAGAACGGAACACCCTCCGTTCTTTCTCCCCTACAGAGGGCGCACCGACACGCCATTCGTCAGAGGCACCACTTTCCCGTTCACCCCGATCTCCTCTCCCCTCTCCGCTGAGGCTCCTGTCCTGACCTCTCTTCGTCCGTTTCTTCTCGAACCGATGCACTGCCCCCGACCGTACTTCCACCTCCGTTCTCCGGTCTCTCTCAACAACCGCTGAGCCACCCATTGGCGGTTGCCACTTTTCGTACGAGGAAACACTCCACTCCAATGTCCACAGAACCCACCACCACGTCCGATACCGAATCGCCCACCTCGACCGAGACCGAGACTGAAACCGAAGCCACGGCCGAGGGCAAGAATACGAAAACTAACGAAACCCAGCACGCGAACAGCGGGGACGCGTCCGGGGTGACCGACCGCCCAGCCGTCGCCCTGGCCGACCTCCTCACCCGAGAGACCGACATCAAATTTGCCGGCCTCACCGAGACCGACAGCGGGTCGTATCCCGATGAAATCCCACCGGAAACCCGGTGTCTCGCCGATTCACCTCGCTCATTCAAAGAGGCGATTCGCGTCCTGCCGAAGGCCAGTCCAGGTGAACTCTGGGCGACCAACGACTTCGTCGAATCGAGCGGCCGCGTCGATACCACCGCCATCCGCGATGTGCATGGCCTCGATATCGACGCCCTCGAAGCCGCCACTGATCGCTCACTCGAGGACCTCGCCGCTGGGAGTAGCGCCGACGCCGTCGTTCGCGTCCGTGACCACAAGGACATCGTCGACGACCGCCGGAAAGCATTGAACGCCCTGGGCTACGATGTCAAATTCCGCTGGCAGATCGCCAGCGACTCCTACAGCATCATCAACCCACAGGACGCGTATCTCCCCATCATCAGTGCACTCCAGCAACGGGGCGAAACCGACGCCTTCGGATGGGTATCCTACCGCGACTGGGGCGGCCTGCTCAAAATGGTCGTCATCTGTCCCAGCCTCCGCCACGTCGTCTCCGGTGGGGAAGCAGACCTCGAGGACGCCGTCGACGAAGGCGGTATCACGAGCGTCGTCAGCACCGCTCAGGCCGACAGTGACACGAGTGATACAGAGACCGACTCCCACTCCGACTCCGATGCCCCGGAGACAGTTGTTTACGGCGGGTTTCAAACCGGGTACGACTTCCGAGGCACGCAAACACTCTGGGCGAGGCCCATCCTGTTCTTCCCCGACTCGGGGACAGTCCTCCCCGATATGGGTGAGCGCTACACGCGACGCCACTACGGGCAGGCGACGAACGCCGCCCACGAGCGCAAACAGGGCCGCGTTCCGATCAGCGAGTGGTGGCGGAACATCTACGACGACATCGACACGCGGATGATCGAAGTCGATACCGCCATCCGACGGACCCGCGCCATCGCCTACGACTTCGACGACCTCCCCTTCTCGCTCGAAGACTGCTACACCTACTGGGGGGTCGCGTTCAAATACGCCGAGCGCGCCGCCGTGCGTGTAACCTCAATCGCCAAGCCCGCACACCGCCCCACCGTCTTCAACATCCAGCTCTCGTTGCTCATCGCACTCCTTGAGGAATACGACGGCTCGAAGGCCTCGGACTCCTATCAGGAGTATCTCGAAGTCGCCGGAGAACTGTTCAGGAAGCCCGCGATGATGATTCAGTTGGCGATGCAGGAACACGACCGGCGAGCCGATACGGATGCCGAACGAGTTCTCCCTGAGAGTCAACAGACGCTTTCAGACGCTCTCGAGGACATCGTCGATATTCCCGGCATCAGCGTCGATACCGAAGCCGACCTCACCGACCAGCAGGCCCAGCGCGTCCAAGACCGACTCCAGCAGCGGCTTGGCGACGCCTAGCCCACTCACAGCGGGCCCGAAAGCGTCTCGAACGCACCGCAGATGGCCTCTCTCGAGTCACCGGAGGCCGCCTCCAGCCACCGACCGTTGCACGTGGCCGGAGGCGAATTGAGTATCGTTTGTCGCTCCCGGAAGCGTGGAGGAGCCGAACAGACTCGGCCTCGCAAACTTAACCCCATGTCCTCAACCACGACATCCGGTAGTCCCGACAGTCCAGACAGCCCCGAGGAGCAGGTCATCCTCTCACACCTCGTGAATCGACTCCTACAGCGCGAAGGCGGAAACATCCCCGTCGAACGCGTCACCCTCCGCGTCTCCGACTACGCCGACCTCTCCGACCAGGACGCCGCCGACCTCATCGACGACGGCGCAGACGCAGGCATCTACACGCTGAATCGGTCACAGAGCGGAAGCGCCACTATCGCCGGTGTCTCACCACAGGGGCCCGAACCACAGGTCATCACCGACGCCTTCGGCGAACTCCAACACGACACCGGCGCAGACTTCCGCGTCATCAGCGTCGTCACCGACTCGATCAACGACGCCCTCCACGACGCCGGCTACGATGATTTCACCGCACTCGCGAACGCCAGCACCGACGACATCGCCGGCCTCACCGGAACCCTCACCGAAAGCCGCGCCGAGAATCTCCTCAAAGAAGCCCAGCGACACGTCCCCGTGGGGCACCGCCTCGCACAGCGAGCCGCCGCTTTCTACAGCCAACGGAGCAATCCAGACACCGGCCTCGGTGAAGCCCGCGTCACCGACCTCTCGCTCGTCACCGAATCCGTCGGCGAACCGCGCTTCTTAGCCGAAGGCTGGGACCCCGACGACGAACGTGGGATGTACGTCTCCAGCATCGGTCGGAACGCCGGGACTCCCGTCCCTACGGGTCTCCACATCCTCGACAACCCCGACCATCCCAGCGTCCCGAAGGCCGCGACCCATCCCGATGCGAGCTACGATGCTCTCCCTGTCGACGAACACGGTGAGGTCATCCCACCGGCCGTTCCCATCGACCCCCGCCTCCAGCTCCCGCTCGACGAACTCATCGCGAAGAAACTCGCCCGTGGACTCGTCCCCGTTAGAGTTGTTGGCCCCCGGGGATCGGGGAAGAACTACCTGCTCAAGTACCTCTGCCACAAGACGAACCGTGGCTACCAGTCCATCGACGTCGATCGAGCGACTGAACCCGAGGACCTCTTCGGGCCGCTCGTTCCCGACGGCGACGTCATCGTGCCCCGCAACGGCGCCGTGAAACAAGGACTGCTGAACGGCGATACCATCGTCATCAACGAGTTCCCCGTCATGCAGGCTGGCGCGGCCATCGCACTCCACCGGCTCCTGAACGAGGGGACGCTCCTCGTCAAATCCCACGGGGAACTCGTTGAGCCCCACCCCTCTGCGCGACTCGTCATCACGATGAACCCGCCCACCAGAGAGTACCGCGACTCCGAGCCGATGAACTCCGCCACCCGTGGTCGGTTCCGAGCGTTTGAGCAGCCTTACATCCAGGACGTTGAGGAGGAAGTCGAGACGCTCGACCGCCAGGTGAACAGTACGGACGTCGTGGTGGACCGCCCGACGCTCCGGAAGATCGTCCAGTTCGCTCACCAGACGCGGCAGAACGAGTCCTGGCCGACGCTGTCGACCCGGAATCTCACCATCCTCTGCGAACACATCGAGGATGGAGCGTCACCGAAGGCCGCGACGAAGAACGAGCTCTGGGCGGTCGCAGAACCGAATCAGTATCCCGAGGATGCCTACGAAACCCTCAACGACTACCTGTAGGGGCGTGTGTCATCCTCGCAGTGGTTCAGTGGAACAATTCCGAACCTCGTGCCTCGTCAACATGGTCGATCACGTCGGGCGCAGGGAGGGTAATCTCGAAACGGGCACCGCCAGACTCACCCTCGTTCACATTGATCTCTCCGCCGTGGATGCAGACAACCTTCCGGACCAGCGTCAGTCCTAATCCCGTCCCACTGGAAGTGTGCCCGAACTCGAAAATCTCCTTCATCCGATCGTGCGCCTGCTTCACCGTCTCCAGATACTCACTCTCGCCCTCAATTCCTCTGGTATGAGGACTAGCCGTCAAATAATCACTCAGTATATACAGTTGGCTTGTCCTCGAATCGCTGTCGACACTCTTCGCTGCAGAAAAAGTATGTCTCCCCACCGTGTCGGACAGTAGCGACTGAGTCGCTAGATGTGAGTTCCATTCCACAGACAGGGTCGGTTGGCATTCAAGAAACTGGTTCGCTCTCCAGTCGAATGGTCATTTCGGAATGGTTCAACACGTATCTATTAGGGAACGACGGAAGAAGTTCATACTATCTCTGATGGTCAGATTTTCTCTCCGGCTGCTCCGAATTCTGAGGAAGCTCTTCCCGTTTGTGATACTATTCCTTCGCGACCGGCGTCGGTATCTGCTCTTTGGGCACTCACGTTCGCTCTCTCGAGAGACACACGAACTGCGTGCTCGCCGACTTCGCGACGCCATGCTGGATCTCGGCCCGACGTTCGTGAAAATCGGACAGGTTCTCTCAACTCGCCCCGACGTCGTCCCGCAGGTGTACGCCGAGGAGTTCGTCACGCTGCAGGATGCAGTCCCGACAGGCCCATATCGCGAGATGATTCCCGCACTCGCCGATGATGTCGGCTATCACTCTTACGACGACTTCGATCCGGAACCGATCGCTGGCGGGTCATTGGCGCAGGTGTATCGGGGGACGTATCAAGGTGACCAGGTCGTCGTGAAGGTTCGACGACCAGGCATCAAAGATCTCATCGAGACCGATCTGCGCATCATTCGCCGACTCATCCCGCTGGTGATGCTGGTTGCCCCCGAGCGCCTCCAGTTTTCCCTCCGAAACATGGCCGACGACTTCGAGCGCATCATTCTGGAGGAACTCGACTTCGAGAGGGAAGCCCGGATGATGAACGAGATCAGGGCAAATTTCGAGAGTGACGGAAACGAGTCGGTCGTCATCCCACGGGTCTACCAGGATGTTTCCTCGGAACGTGTCCTCACCATGGCCTACGTCGAGGGGACGAAGGTCACCGACGTCGACAACCTCGAAGCCGAGGGCCACGACCCGGAGCGTGTCGCGAGGGACGTGGCGAATGCGTACTTCACGATGGGGCTCGAACACGGTGTGTATCACGGCGATCCACATCCCGGTAACCTCGCCGTCGATGAGGAGGGTCGTATCGTCTTCTATGATTTTGGGATGAGTGGCCGATTCACACCAGCTATGCAGAATAGCGTCGTGAATCTCTATCTCGCCGCCGTCAATCGAAATGTCGACGGAATCATCGACGAACTCATCGCGCTCGGGGCGCTCGATCCTGACGCTAATCGAGCGGCCGTTGGTCACGTCCTCGAATTGGTCATCGAGGATTTGGAGGGCAGCGAGACCGTGGATTGGCAGCGGATCATCAGCGAGGTGACCGGGATGCTCCACGAGTTCCCGTTTCGTATTCCTCCAGATATCATGCTCGTCCTCCGGGTTGGCTCGATCAGCGAAGGGGTTCTCAGACAGCTCGATCCGGAGTTCGATTTCCTCGCAGCTGCACAGACGTTCCTCCGCGAGCACGGCTTCATGGAACGAGCCGCCCGGATGAAACTCGCCGAGATGCGAGGTGAGCTCGAGGCGTCACTCTGGGCGCTGCTTCGACTCCCGACGAAACTCGAACGAGAGCTAGATGCACGAGAGACAGAACGAACACGCACCGCCACTCGTCCTCAGCAACAGGGGTCACGCTCGCTCGGGTATGCGATTCTTGCAGCCGCGTCACTTATCGGAACTGCACTGCTCGTCTCGGTGGAGCCTACCTACTCGCTTCTGGGACTGGGTGTCGTTCTCGTCTTCCTCTATCTGTTCGTCCGGTCCTCACGTGATGACTCACCATGAGAGGGTGGCGATCGTCTAGCAATTGTCCAGCGAACTCTCGACGAACCCTGCCATGACGCGATCTACTCGGAGCTTTCGAGGGTACGTTTATCCAGCCGAATCGTGGTAGGCAGTTCGTCCTCCTCGATATAGGATGAGGGCGGCGACGCCGAGTGCAGTTCCGATGAGGAGGACGAGACTGAGGTCGTGGAGGATCCGAATGCCGTAGGTGTGGCTGACCGTCTTACTCGCCACTGCGATGCTATCGAGAAGTAGCATTACCGCAAAATAGCCCATCAACGCGCTCTCGTCGACGATGTCGGTGAGGCGCGAACCGACGTACGACCCGAGGATACTCCCGCCGAGTAACGGAATGACGACCGAGAAATGGACTGCATCTTCCTGAAGATAGCGAACCGACCCGAACGCACTGGACCCTGCAATCTGGAAGATATCGGTCCCGACTGCGATCGATTTCGAGATACCCACTCCGTAGACGAGACTCGGAATCATCAGGAACCCGCCCCCGACGCCGAGGAAACCAGAGAGTGTTCCGATAGCGAGGCCAACTATGAGGATGAGCCAAACCGAGACGCGTACATCTGATTGGAGACTGAGTACTGGGGGCAATTGACTGAGCGTGTACCGTTCGAACACTGGTGAGGAACGCCGGTCACCGGGGTTGACGAGACGATCCCGTCGCACCCGTTGGAGGATGAGCAATCCGACTCCTGCCAACAGGACGACGTAGGCGACACTGATGGTGAAATCCGCGAGTTCCTTCTCGGCGAGCCAGAAGAGTACCCGTCTGCCAGCCTCGATACCGACAGCCGTCCCGAGGATGAGGAGAACTCCCAGCCGGTAGTCGATGTGTCCGGCAGACCGGTGTGTGACCGCAGCGGCGATAGAGGTACCGAATACGAATACGAGACCGGAACCGACGGCGGCTTCGGCGGGGTGGCCGAGCACGAGGAGCGCCGGGGTGACAAAGAAGCTCCCGCCCAGTCCGAAGAACCCGAAGAGGATACCCACTACGAGCCCGAATCCAACGAAGAACAGTGCTTCTGATTCTATGAGTACCATCTTGCTTCAACTGCTCCCTTCTTATTGGATGGGAACGTGCTTATGACTCACCAAATAATAGATAATTGACCGTTGGGTTCTGATTTAATCTCGAGGCTCGCTGTTGCGTGTTCGATTCGAAGGGCCGGCTGGTCAACTGGGCTTTCACCAATTACGTCGAATTCGGTGGTTGTTTGCTCGTGTCTACCTGGCCAGACGAGCGCTCCGTGGAGATCATAGGGCTCGTAACGAGCTGCGACCTCCTGGATGATCTTGACGCCGTTGAGTTCGTCGTCGTGGACAGCCGCAGTCAGAAAGACGCACGGACCGTCCGACGTGCCGTTGATGATCATACCCGGAATTTCGAGTGCGTCGCCGTGATACGTCTCACTTCACGCGAAACGGAACGACTCCTCTCCCCCGGTGTGATCGTGCGTCCACCGACGGATACTGGCTGTGTCGTCATCGGTATCGTCTCATGCCGAGAGATCGACCCGTCTGAGCCGTCGGGCGTTGATCGCGACGATGATCGTCGAGAGCGACATGAACACCGCACCGATTGCCGGCGACAAGAGGATACCGATGGGCGCGAGAATCCCGGCGGCGAGCGGGAGCGCAACGACGTTGTAACCCGTCGCCCAGACGAGGTTCTCCTGCATCTTCCGGTAGCTCGCCTTCGAAAGTCGGATGAGGCGCACCACGTCGAGCGGGTTGTTGTCGACGAGGATGATGTCGCCCGACTCGATAGCGACGTCGGTCCCGGAGCCGATAGCAATACCGACGTCGGCTCTCGTCAGGGCTGGGGCGTCGTTGACGCCGTCGCCGACCATCGCGACGAGTTTGCCCTCGGACTGAAGCGCTTCGACCTTCGTGTCCTTCTCCTCTGGAAGCACCTCCGCGAAATACTGGTCGATGCCGAGTTCCTCGGAGACCGCACGTGCGACGTCCTCGGAGTCTCCAGTGAGCATCGCCACCTCGATGCCCATTCCATGGAGCGCTTCGATGGCCTTGTGGCTCTCCTCACGAATCACGTCCGCGAGGGCGAACGCCGCCACGACCTCGGATTCGTCTCTGATGAGGTAGATGACGGTCTGGGCGTTCGAACCGGCTTCCTCGGCGAACGACACGAGTTCGTCAGATCGATCGATATCGAGTCTCTCGATCAGGTTCGGCCCGCCAAGGTGGACCGTGTCGCCGTTGACGACGGCCCGAACGCCGAGCCCACGGAGGTTCTCGAAGTTAGAGACGCTGGCTCGCTGGACACCACGTTCCTCGGCTGCGGTTCGGATGGCACGCGCGATCATGTGCTCGGAGTCGCCCTCGACGCCGGCAGCGATCTCGAGTGCTCGCTCTTCGTCCCAGTCGGCTGCCGTCTGGATGCCGACGACGCCCTGTTCGCCCTTTGTGAGCGTCCCCGTCTTGTCGAACATCACCGTATCGAGATTCCGTGCCTCTTCCATCGCGATCCGGTCGCGGATGAGCATCCCGTTCTGGGCAGCGGTGGAGGTGTTGATGGCGACGACTAGGGGGACGGCAAGGCCGAGCGCGTGGGGACAGGCAATAACGAGGACTGTGACGACCCGTTCGAGGACGGCGATCTCGAAGCCGACCGCGACGACCCACGCGACGGCCGTGATTGCGGCGACACCGAGTGCGATGTAGAACAGCCACCCGGCCGCGCGGTCGGCGAGCAACTGCGTACGGGACTTCGACTTCTGGGCCTCGTCAACCAAGCGCATGATTCCCGCGAGGGTCGTCGCGTCGCCGGTCTTCGTCACTCGAACGCGGAGACTTCCGTCCTGATTGACCGTCCCCGCGACCACTTCGGAGCCGGGTTCTTTGTCAACGGGCCGGGACTCGCCCGTAATCATCGACTCGTCGACCGAAGACTCGCCCTCGGCGACCTCGCCGTCGGCGGGAACCGACGCCCCCGGACGGACGAGCACGACATCTCCTTCACCGAGCTCGGAAACGGGGACTTCCTCGGTGTCTCCACTCTCGGTGACGCGCTCGGCGGTGTCGGGCATCAGTTTCGCCAGTTCGTCGAGCGCGCCGGAGGCCTGCCGGACCGAGCGCATCTCCATCCAGTGGCCCAGCAACATGATGTCGATCAGGGTGACGAGTTCCCAGAAGAACGGCGTCGTCCCTGGGAGGAACAGACTCGCCATCGAGTAGACGAACGCGACGGTGATCGCGAGCGAGATGAGCATCATCATCCCCGGCTCGCGGTTTTTCAGTTCCGTCCGGGCCATCGAGAGGAACGGGACGCCACCGTACGCGAAGACGATCACCGAGAGGACTGGCACGATCAGGCTACTGCCGGGGAATGCTGGCGTAGTGTAGCCGAAGACGTCCTGAATGAACTCGCTGAAGACGATGACCGGAACCGAGAGCACGAGCGACACCCAGAACCGCCGACGGAACATCCCTTCGTGGCCCGAGTGGTCGGTGTGCGCGCCGTGGCCGTCGTCGTGGTCGTGACCGGACGGTCCGTGGTCATCTTCGTGGCCCGCCCCCCGGTCGGCCGATGCGTGGTGTTCGTGGCCCTCGTGAGCGTCCACTTCTCCCGGCTCTCGCTCGGAGGGGAGCGACTCGGCATCAGTGCTCCGCCCTGACCCGTCCGCCTCCAGCCGACAGAGTCGGCAACAACTCGGTGCCCGTTCGTACTGTTTCGGGGGCTGCGATTGGGGTGGCCGCTTCTCTCCGCTGTCGTGGTGGTCGTGATTCGTCATGGCTTGTTGTTGATGTTCACGTATCATGATGGTGTCCCCCACTGTTCCGGCGTAGGACTTGGATAGGGTGCTCTCCGAAATGTGGGAGCCTCCCATCGGTTCGATCGCTGGGCGGGGATCTGTCCCTCACCGATTTTCCGGATACTCGGCAATCTCGTAACGAGAGAACGACGCCTTCGACAGCGCTGGGCGGCGTCGTTAGACTGCCCTTGCGACGAGGGGACAGTGGGGGGGATTACCATCAACCGTTCATCGTCACCTGCTGATAGGAACGACGGGACGATATAGCCGAGAGGCGATTTGCTGGGTCGGCAAATCGTGGTCGGACGCGACTATTCGTCGGTGAGCAAGCGACGGAGCACGAGATGCAGGATGCCGCCGTTCTCGACGTACCGGACGGCGGCAGGCGTGCCGACCTGCGCGGTGACCGGGAACTCGACGGTCGAGCCGTCGGCGCGCTCGGCGACGGCGGTGAGCTCCTCGTTCACGTCGAGGCTGTCGTCGAGACCACGGATAGCGACGTGTTCGGAGCCGTCGAGACCGAGCGATTCCCAGGAGTCCCCGTCGGCGAACTGGAGCGGGAGGACGCCCATCCCGACGAGGTTGTCGCGGAAGATGCGTTCGTAGCTCTCGGCGATGGTCGCCCGGACCCCGAGGAGGTCGGTCCCCTTCGCGGCCCAGTCGCGGCTCGATCCGGTGCCGAGCTCCTCACCGGCGAACACGACGAGTGGCGTGTCGGCCTCGCGGTACCGCTGGCTCGCCTCGAAGACCGTCGTTTCCTCGCCGGTCGGCTGGTGGATCGTGTACCCGCCTTCGACGCCGTCGAGCATCTCGTTCTCGATGCGGACGTTGGCGAAGGTGCCGCGCATCATCACTTCGTGGTTCCCCCGGCGTGCGCCGTAGGTGTTGAACTCGTGGGGTTCGACGCCCTGGTCGACGAGCCACTCGCCGGCAGGCTGCTCTCGAGAGAACGGCCCGGCCGGGCTGATGTGGTCGGTCGTGACGGTGTCACCGAGTAGCATCAGGGTACGAGCGTCCTCAATGTCGCTGACGCCGGGCTCCTCCAGCGGGAAGTCTTTGAAGAACGGTGGCTCGCGGATGTACGTCGAGGACTCGTCCCACTCGTAGACGTCTCCCGTGGGTGCGTCGAGGGCCTCCCAGCGTTCGTCGCCTTCGAACACCTCGGCGTACTTCTCCTCGAACATCGAGGCATCGACGCTGTCGTGGACCGCCGCGTGGATCTCGTCGGCGTCGGGCCAGATGTCTGAGAGGTAGACCGGCTCGCCGTCCTCGTCGGTGCCGAGCGGATCGCGTTCGAGGTCGATGTCCATCCGCCCGGCGAGTCCGTAGGCGACGACGAGCGGTGGGCTGGCGAGGTAGTTTGCTCTGACCTTCGGGTGGATGCGCGCTTCGAAGTTCCGATTACCCGAGAGGACGCTCGCCGTCCAGAGGTCCTCGGCGTCGATGGCCCGCTCGATGGGTTCGGGGAGCGGCCCTGCGTTTCCGATGCAGGTCGTACAGCCGTAGCCGACGACGTTGTAGCCGAGGTCTTCGAGATACGGGAGCAAGCCGGACGCTTCCAGATATTCGGTGACGACGCGGCTGCCGGGCGCGAGGCTGGTCTTGACGTACTCGGGGACATCGAGGCCGCGCTCGACGGCGTTGCGCGCGAGTAGGCCTGCAGCGAGCATCACGGACGGATTCGACGTGTTCGTACAGCTGGTGATAGCGCTGACGACGACGCTTCCGTGTCTGATTTCGGTCGTCTCACCGTCGAGGTCAACCTCGACCGTGTCGTTTAGTTCGCCCACGTCCGGTTCCGGGAGGTCGGCGTCGGGGCGGTCGTCGGCAACGCTGCTCTCGCCGAGCCAGCGCGTGAGCGCGTCCTCGTCGATTTCGTGGAGATCGTCCTCGAATTCGCCGTGAACCAGCCCCCGGAAGTGGGTCTTCATGTCGCCCATCGGGACGCGGTCCTGCGGACGCTTCGGCCCGGCGAGGCTGGGCGTAATCGTCGAGAGGTCGAGTTCGACCGTCTCCGTGTACTCGGGGTTCTGTTCGCCGAACAACCCCTGAGCGTCGAGGTACTCCCGGACGAGTTCGATATGCTTCTCGTCGCGCCCTGTGAGTTCGAGGTAGTCGAGCGTCGCTTCGTCGACGCCGAACATCGAGATGGTCGAGCCCTGTTCGGGGGCCATGTTCGCGATGGTCGCGCGGTCGGGGACGGTGAGGTTCGAGACGCCCGGTCCGAAGAACTCGACGAAACGGTCGACAACGCCCACCTCACGGAGCTGCTCGGTGACGTGGAGGACGAGATCCGTGGCAGTGGCCCCCTCAGGAAGCTCGCCCGTCAGTCGGACGCCGACGACTTCGGGGAGCTTCATCGTGATGGGCTGGCCGAGCATGGCGGCCTCGGCTTCGATGCCGCCGACGCCCCAGCCGACGACGCCGATGCCACCGATCATCGGCGTGTGGCTGTCCGTGCCAACGAGCGTATCCGGGAGGAGCCAGTTTTCGTCGTTCTGCTCGCGGGCGTGGACGACCTGCCCCAGATATTCGAGGTTCACTTGGTGGACGATGCCGGTGCCCGGCGGGACGACGCTGAAGTCGTCGAACGCCTGCTGGGCCCACTTGAGCGCGCGATACCGCTCGCCGTTGCGTTCGTACTCCAGTTCGACGTTGCGCTCGTAGGCGTCCTCGCTCCCGAAGAAGTCAACCTGGACGCTGTGGTCGATGACGAGGTCGATGGGCACCTCCGGCTCGACGATGCCCGGGTTCTTCCCCTGTCGGTCGACCGCCGATCGGAGTGCTGCGAGGTCGACGACGGCGGGGACACCGGTGAGATCTTGCAGGACGACTCGCGAGGGCGTGAACGGGAGTTCGACATCTGGGACGTCTGGTTCCCATGAGGCGGCGTTGCGAACGTCCTCGGCGGTGATGGTCTCGCCGTCGACGTTGCGGAGGACGGATTCGAGGAGGACGCGGATGCTGACGGGGAGGCGGTCGAGTTCACAGAGTCCCGCCTCTTCGAGGGCGGTGAGGTCCGCCATCTTGTAGGTGGTCTCGTCGAACTCGAACTCGCGAACCGCGTCGAACGGGGTCGGATCGGACATACCTTCTGCTACGGTCACCCGACTCTTGAATCGTCCCCCGAAAGGGTGTGTACTGTCGTCGATAGTCACAGAATACGGCCGACTGCTGCCGTGATCGACCCGACCTCGACCACACGAATCCCTTGAATCGCTACGTCCGAAGTGTCGCCAGCAGGAACGAGCAGTTCGCTCGCGCCGAACGCTCGCGCTGCACGGGCTTTCGCTTCGATTCCCCCGGCCGGTAGCAGCGTCCCCTCGTCGTCGACGATGCCCGTGATGAGCGTCTCTCGGGGAGTGGCTGCTGGCGGAGGCTGGCAACGAGGGCGACCGTGAGCCCGGCCTCCCAGCTCTTGCCGCGGAGTGCGAGTACGTCGGCGTTCGGCGGTTCGAACGTGACACGGGTCGCCGTCTCGGCGAGCGAACCGCCGGTAAGCCGGGTCGCCGTCTCCCTCGCTTCTCGAAGTGCGAGCTGGAGGTCGTGACGAACCTCGACGCCCGCCAAGTCGACGAACAATTCGCCGTTGCCCGCCGAGAACTCGAACTCGATCGGGACGACGAGCCCGCCGTCGGAGGCGTCGACTGCCGGGAGATAGTACCGGACGCCAGCGGGAAGCGCTGCCCTGCCTGCGAGCGTCGCCAACGACTGGAATCCTTCTCCCGACCGCGTGAGTCCGAACGCCACACCGGCCCCGCCGATGCCCCCGATACCGAGGCCGGCGAGGAATCCCCGCCGCGACAGAACCGTCTCTTCGATCCGACCGACGACATCGCTCTCAGATTCGGACGGGATTCCGGTGCCGGTGGAGTCGTCGGGAGGCATGGACGGTGTATCACCCGGAGTTTGATCGAAAGCTACGCTAGTCAATAACAGCCATGCAATAATAAATTCTCTTCGCTGGGATGAGCCGCTCCGGGACGGGTAGGCATATCCCAGTTGCTCTCCGAGTATCTGAACACGCGCCGTTGTGAACTATGATGTATCGATATCGGTCACTCGTCGGCATCATGGCCGTGAGCGCCGTCGTAACCGGGATCGGCGTCTGGCTGGCCTACCTGTTCGAGCTTGCTCTCCTTCGGGTGACGCCAGTCACGACGTGGGCCCTACTGGTCGGGCTCGTCGAGGAGGGAGTCGTTCGACTCGTCCCGCTGATCCTCACGTTCTACGCGTGGAGCTACTGGCGAGGCCGGCTCCTCTCGAAGACCGAGGGGTTCCTCGCCGCCGTAAGCTCCGGGCTCACCGTCGCCGTCCTCGAACTCGTGCTCAAACTCGAGTACTTGACGCGCTTCGAGACGGCTGCCCAGTTCGATTCGCTCGTCCTCCCGCTGGTGTTCGTTCACTTGCCGTTCGCGCTGGTCGCCGGACGGTTCGCGTACGCTCTTGGTGAACGGATACACGGGACCGGTGAAATCGGTGTCCCGTCGCTCTCCCGGCGAACTGTGGTACTCCTCGCGCTCGGCTATCTCGGACTCGCGCTGGCGCACATCGGGTACAATCTCCTCATCCGCTGAGAGACGCTCGAACCGAGGGGAGCAGAGCGAGCACGACGATGGCTATCCCCTGTACCAGATGCGGATACTGGAATCGTTTCCCGAAGCCGATGATGGCGCCTTCGACGAGCACCCAGACGATGAGGGCTGCGCCGACGGAGAGGGCCGCCGGCCACGCCCACCGAGAGCCACGATAGAGCCCATACAAGACTACCAGCGGATAGACACCTAGCACCGTGAACAGGATGATGCCGGGCAGTAGAAAGCTCTCGAACGGCGATCCACGGAGGAGTGTCGTCGAGAGCCCGATGATGTCACCCGACGGGGCGAGTACGAACTGGCCACCACCAGCGACGCCAGAGATTCCGAGCACGCCAACGAGAGCCATCAACACCCAGACGGCAACGGGTGGAGCGCACGACTCGGTTGCCTGTCTCCAGTCCATACGGTTCTCATTCCCTCTCGACGACAATAGCCAGTTGTGACCCTACAGCCGAGAACTCAAGAAATGCGCAGTCTCAGTGGTCGTCACCGAGTGCCGTGCTGACCATCTCGTTGAGTTCGGCGAGCTTCTCACGGACTTTCTCGGGCTTGTCGGCGGGCGGCTCTTCGAGGGCGACCTGTTCGTGGGGGTCGGGCTCGCCGACGATGACGCTGCCGATCATTCCGAGCGTCTCGTGGGGCGTACAATAGTAGTGGTAGACGCCCTCGGTCTCGAAGGTGTGCTCGAACGTCGCCCCCTGCTCGGAGACGATACCACTGTCCCACGCAGTAGCGCCGTCGGGGGCGAGCTGGGGCTGGTCGTTGTCGGGGTGGTAGGCCGTCGTCGAGTGGCTCCCGCTCTCGTTGGTCCAGGTGACGGTTCCACCGACGTTGACCCGCACGACGTGCGGCTCGAAGTGGTAGCCACCGTCTTCGGTGATCATCGCGACCTCGGCGGTGTCACTCGGCGCACCGACCGCCTCGTCGTGTCCGTCTTCTCCGTCGTCGTGTCCGCTCTCCTCGTCGCTGTGTCCCGACTCCGATTCGTCGGTCGGCGTCTCGGTCGTCGACCCGCCACCGTCGTTTTGCGCCCCGGTACAGCCTGCGAGTCCGACGGCCGCCACGCCAGCTGTCGCCTGAAGCATCCGTCGCCGCGTGAGTGAGTCGGTCATAGCATCGGTCACCTTGCACGTGAGCCTACACAGGCTGGTCATATAGACCGGCACGCAGATTTGCTGGGTCAGCAAATCGGCGTTTCTTTATATACTCCTCCGAAGGAAGGTATGTTGTGAGCGAGGAGCGGGACACCTCGGCGATCTTCGCCATCCTCGACGACGACTATGCACGCGCGATCCTCGAGGCGACGCGTCGAGAGCGACTATCAGCGAAGGCGCTTAGCCGAGAGTGCGATATGTCCGTCTCGACCGTGTCCCGCCGGGTCAACACACTACTGGAGCACGACCTGCTTACCGAGCACACGCACGTCGACCCCGACGGCCACCACTACAGCGAGTACGAAGCCCAGCTCAACCGCGTCGATGTCCAGCTCCTCGAGTCGGGGTTCGACGTTCGCGTCGAACTGCGAGAGGACGCCGCCGACCGCTTCACGCGCATCTGGGACGAAATGAGAAACGAGTAACCATGCACGCTGAACTCATCATCGCGAAGTTCGTCACGATGGTCCTCGGGTTCCTGATCGCGTATCAGGCCTACCGGGGCTACCGTCGCAATCACAGCCAGCCATTGCTCTACGTCGCCATCGGCTTCGTGTTCGTCAGCTTCGGTGCCGTCATCGAAGGCATCCTGTTCGATGTGATTGGGCTTCCGTTGTCCGATGCCGCGGCCATCGCCACGGGGATCGTTGCCGTCGGCATGCTCACGATCCTGTACGCACTGTACGGTGGCTCGAAGGAAATGGGGGGATAATCGATGGTCGACACGGTCACGGCGATCCTCGTGTTCGTGCGAGTGCTCGTCCTCGTGCTCGGTGTGTTTATCACCTACTACAGTCTCCAAGCGTACCGGCGAACGGGAACCCCGTATATGCGGAACGCAACGCTCGGGTTCGGTATCATCACCCTCGGCGTGTTTCTCGAAGGCGTGCTGTTCGAGTTCGCCGGGTTTGATCTTGCCGTCGTTCACATCATCGAGTCGGTCGCAATCGGGCTCGGCTTCCTCGTCTTGCTGTTCTCGCTCCGGCAGTAGCTCTCTCCGTAATGTGTTGTCACTCATCACGACGCAACCGATATAACCGTGCCCGTACAATATTGCATAGAATGTCCTATACACTCCAAACAACGCTCGATGGGGAGTTCGAAAGCGTGGTCGAGAGAACGGTCGCGGCGCTCGAAGACGAAGGGTTCGGCGTCCTCTGTGACATCGACGTTCGGGAGACACTCAAGCAGAAGCTCGACGAGGAGTTCCGCAACTACCGCATCCTCGGCGCGTGTAATCCGCAGCTGGCACACGACGCGCTCGAAGAGGAGCTCGGTCTCGGTGCGCTCCTGCCGTGCAACGTGGTCGTCTATGAGACCGACGAGGGTGACATCGCCGTTCGGGCCGTGGACCCCAAACAGTTGGTCGGCGTCGCCGACAACCCGGCACTGGACTCGGTCGCTGAGGAGGTTCACGAGCGATTCGAGCGCGTGCTGACCGCCGTCGACAGAGCGGGGAACTGACGATGTCAGACGCGAATCAGCGCGATCTCACGACGATACTACTCGTCCTCTTGGGCGTGCTCGTACTCTGGCCCGTCCTGATGATGGGGTTCGGTGGGATGGGTATGATGGGCTACGGCGGGATGGGTGGCTTCGGTGGCATGACAGGTGGTCCGTACGGTGGAAGTGGCGGCTTCGGGCTCGTCGGTTTCGGCCTGCAACTCGTCTTCCTGCTCGTCCTGCTCGGCGGGGGATACGTCCTCGCTCGTCGTTTGCTGAATCAGCGGGAGTCACACGATTCGGCGCTGGAGGAACTTCGCATCGCCTACGCCCGGGGCGACCTTTCCGACGAGGAGTTCGAAACGCGACGGTCGAAACTCCGAGCCGATGAGTGAGTTCTCACGATGACTCCCCGTCGCCGCCGTGAATTTCTGCTAGCGGCCGGTGGTGCGGTCGCAGCGCTGTCCGGTTGCGTCTCTCCCGGATTCCCTGGGAGCGATGGTGACGCCGACGTCACCGTCTACGTCGGGTCGTACCACTGGGGGTTCGTCCTCCTCGACGAGACTGGCACCGAACGCGAAGAGTGGGCCTTCGACCGCGGCACTGTCGTCGACGTCGTGGCGTTCAACACGAGCGCGGAGACCGCATTGGGAGCCCTGCCGTCGGCCGTCCGCGAGGGTGTTCCTGACCACGAGACGCTCGAGGAACGGAACGAAGACCGGATTCCGGCTCCCACGACCGGCGATTTCCACGACGCGCTCGAAGACGCGAACGAGCGCTATCCCGACCACAGCCTCGCCGTGATGCCGTCCGGTCGAAACATGGGCGGCGGGATGGGTGGGATGATGCTGCATCCGATTCCGCTCCCGGCGGATGCGACCACCCCGACGACCGCCCGGCTGAGAGCTTCCGAGCGCGGGGATTACACGCTTAGCTGTCTCACCGACTGCGGATACGGTCACCCGTACATGGAACGCGACGGCGCATTCGTCGTTCGGTGAGCGGGATCTGAGGGGCCGCTTGACGCGGACGGCGGATCGTCCCCGCTCCCGAGATGTAGACGTTCAGAAACTCGACCAAGGGTCCCCGTTCGCGACCGAACCAGACGAGCATAGTATTGCCTCGTTCATACAAACGCTTTTTCGCCCGAACGACCTATCGGGCCGTATGGCGAACTCGATGAGCGAACTTCTTCGGCAGGATATGACCTGCGACGGCCTGTTGGAGTGCTTTCACGGGCTGAAGGAACTCGACAAGGACGTGTTCCGACTGCTGACGGAGAGTGACGAACCGCTGACCGTCGACGACGTTGCCGAGCGAATCGACCGGGAACGGTCGACGGCGTATCGGTCAGTGCAACGGCTCATGCAGACGGGATTCGTGCAGAAGACGCAGATAAACTACGAGCAGGGCGGCTACTACCACGTCTACCGACCGACAGACCCGGACGAGATCGCCAACGAGATGCAGCGCCTGCTCAACGACTGGTACGCCAAGATGGGACAGTTGATCGGAGAGTTCCGCGACCAGTACGAGGGGTCGGTTCCGGAATCAGCTGCCGTCGAACAGTAGCTTCGTCGCGTAGCGCCAGCACGGCAGTGAGTGGCTATCCCGAGCGTCGGGTCGTCAACACCGGCACATCAGAGCTACGGAGCACCCGCTCGGTGACGCTTCCGATGAGCTGTCTGGACAGGCCAGATCGGCCGTGTGTTCCCATCACGATGAGGTCAACGTCAGTATCGGCTGCATACTCCTGTATCGCCCGATGGGGGACCCCGTGACGGACCTCGGTTACTGCAGGGACGTTCGCTTCTTCGGCCTTCGACTCCAACTCTTCGAGGACGTTCGTGCCGTGATCTTCCAGCACCTGCTGGAGGTCGGTCCACGTACTCCCCGGCCGTGACGCGTAGGCACGCCGGTCGACGACGTAGAGGCCGTGCAGCGTCGCACCGTAGGTTCGTGCGATATCGACGGCTCGGGCGACGGCGGCCTGTGCCGGTTTGCTCCCGTCAGTCGGCACGAGAACGTCGTCGAACTGTACGGGTTGTTGCGGTTCAGTAGCTGGATCGGTTTTTCGCGCGTTCACACAGAGCACGGGAACGTCGAGGGTTCGGACGATCCGCGTCGTGACGCTGCCGAGGAGGAGGCGGTCGAGGCCGGTGTGCCCGCGCGTTCCCATACTCACGAGGTCAATGTCGTTGTCGTCGACGTACGATGCGATCTCACGGGCGGGGATGCCGCGACGAACTTCCGTCTTGGCCTGAACCCCTCTGTTAATCGCCCGATCAGCGATCCGCTGTGTGGCGTCGTCGCCGGCGGCGTGCCACGATTCGGGAAGTGACTCGTCGTCCAGAGCGGTCAGCTCGAGTTTTCGCTCGACCGGCGAGCTATCGACGACGTGGAGCGCGTGAACGGTGCAGTCGTAGTGCTGTGCGAGGTCGAGCGCGTACTCGACAGCCGGTTCGACGTGGTCGCTTCCGTCCGTCGGAACGAGGATGTGGTCGTACATGCGTTGTGTTGCCGATTTTGGTGGCCGTTTTTGGCGATACTACGAGGGTCGGCTCCGACTCGATGCAGCCGCTACCGTTGGGCGAACACGTTGTAGAGCCACGCGACGCTGTAGGTGAACACGAACGTGATGATGACCGCCTCGATCACGCCCGCGACCGTGCCGACGACCGTGGGCTCGAAAAACAGGTGCCACTGCTCCATCATGCGGACGGCACCCTCGTAGACGCCGACGGCGCCGAAGACGCCGAGCAGCACCATCACGGCTGCTGCAACGATGGCTCCGGCCGAGGCGAGTGCAATCGGGTTCAGTTCACGGATCGGTCCCGGAGACGATTCGGCACGGTTGGTGGCGTTGGTCGTCGTGCTCATGACTAGAGATACGGGGGCATCGTTCAATGCGATTGTTGTTACGATTCGAAAGCGACCGTTCGAGAGGTGGATGGGCACGTCTCTGTAGAAGAGACGAAAAGAGGGATCCAGTTCGCGTACTCACCCGAGGAAATAGCGCAGCCACGGATTGGACTGGACTACATCGAGTCGTTCGAGGTAGGCGTCGAGGCCGAGGATTCGACCTGCACCGAACGCGCCCAGGCCGAACAGGAGAACGGCGTACACGATGTGGTCGTCGACGACCCAGCCGTGAGCGACCGGCAAGCCAGCCAGCAGTCCGCCGGTGAGGGCCGCCAGCCAGTAGAACAGCATCATCACGGCACCCCAGAAGGCGCTCCACCGAACGAACGCGCCGAGAATGAGCGCCAACCCGGTCAGCGTGAGTCCCCACATGTTCAGCTGGTCGATCAGCGGATTGCCGGCCATACTCGCCCAGAAACCCATCAACGGGTTGCCCTCGGGGACAGCGTTCATCAAGAAGCCGGCGGCGGTCCAGTTGTTCGACGGGTCCGAATCGAGGTACGTGACGAGTTTCGTGACGCCGCCCTGGAAGAGCGTCCAGCCCATGACGATCCGGAGGAGGAACAGCGAGTAGCCAACCCAGTGTTCCGAGTAGTCGAACGTGACCGAGCGACCGAAGAGTTCCGTTTCGAGCGTTTCTGTCGTAGACATAGTTCAGTTAGACATGACACGCCCATGATTTATTTCGATTGCTCTTATGCCAATACGACTTTTCGGGTGTGATATTCTTCGAATCGAAAGTGAACGGATAGCCAGAGACGGTTGAACTGGCTCAGAATAATCCTGTGATGAATCCGAGCCCCATCACGATCAACACGATTGCCGAGAATAGTGGGAGATACGGGGTATACTGTTCGACTTTCTCCTCGTAGTTCTCGTAGCCGGCAACCAACAGCATCGTCAAGCTAACGATACCGAAAATCACCGTTATCGCGTACGCACTCATCAGCTCGAGACAGTAGTCCGAGCCCGCACACAGAGCGATGATTTCGAACTCCTCCTCGTGGGCAAATCCGAGGACGAACGCGAACCAGGCGATTCCGAGAAGTCCCCGGTCGGCCGCTTCGTCACGCTCATCGTGCGAATGGCCGTGGGAATGCCCCCCGCTCGTGATCAGACCCTTGAGCCGACCGTACAGCCCAGAATCGGTCTCCGAGTGACTGCCGTGATCGTGGGATTCGCCTTCGTGGTCGTGGTCCTCGTGTCCATCGTCGTGCGACGCCGCGTCGTGGGAATGACCGTCGCCATGTGAATGACCTGTGTACTCACGGATACCCAGGAGGATGAGCAACACACCGGCGACGAGACTCACCGGACCGCCGATTTGGACCCCACCGAGGATCGTGAGCGGTTCGTTGATCTGCGTGAGATTGAAATACGATTTCGCATAGAAGAAGACGGCGACCATCGCGAGACTGCTGATCAGGTGTCCGATGCCGAGGATGAAACTCGAAGCGAGTCCGTAGAACCACTTGTTCGTCTGGTCGAGCGCATAGGTGGCGGCGACCGGCCATCCGTGTCCCGGCTCGATACCGTGGATCGCTCCGAGCAGCACTGCCCCGAGTAGAAGCCCAAACGCCTCGCCGTGTAACATCGTCTGAAAGAAGGGCAGTCTGGCGGTTAACGGCTGTTATGGTCGATTCGGGGAGGGCGTAATAACCGTTCATAAGTTAGCAGGAGCCGAACTGCCGCTATGCGTACGAGTCTCAACATCCCACAGGAGGTACTAGATGCGTTCGACGAGACGTGGAAAGCGGAAGGTATGGAATCGCGGTCTCGTGCCGTTCGTGAAGCGATCCAGGAGTACACCGAGCGCCACACCCAGCTCGAAGCGATCGACGGCGACGCCGTAGCAACGATTGCATTCGATTACGAACACACCCTCGTCATCGGCAATCTCCACACGGTCCAACACGACTTCGAGGACGTGATTAACACGATGCAGCATATGCACCACGGAGACTGGTGTCTGGAGACGATTTTCTGTACTGGCTCGGCAGCGCGGATTCGAGAGTTGGTCTATCACCTCCGCGATTTCGATGCCGTCGGCCGTGTGAACGTGATGTTCCTCCAGCCCGTGAGCGATCAGGAATAGGGGCAGTGTCGACTCCGTACGCGTGTCGGGAACCGGACGGCACGTCCGAAGGATGTTCCGACCGGCGTCGTACGCACGACCATCAACACATCTACCGATAGCCGAGAGATACTGTGGTCCGCAACCTACGCGGTCCGGATCGGAGTTGCGGATTCCAGCCGCTCTTTGAAGAAGACGAGCTCCTTGTTCGTGTGATCGTAGAGTTTCGCCTTTCCGTCGAGAGCGGTCGTGAACAACCACTTCAGGAGACGCCCGCGCCGGGAGTTCGGGAAATCCATCCAGACCGCATGTGACATCCGGGTGCCGTCGTCGGTCTTATCGAGACGAATCGTGCCGCCCTCGGGGATTCGAACGGTGACCAGCCCGCGGAGCATCGGATAGTACGCCGTCCCCGTCCAGACCGCCACGGTCGGATACTCGATGTACTGGAACCGACCGTGCAGATCGGCGTACATCCCGGCGACTTCTTCTCGTTGCTGGAACGTCGCCCCTTCACGCGGGCGGTTGTCGGGCGTGTTGTACTCGAGTCCGTAGTGCTCTTCGGGATTCGACGCCGTCCAGTTGTCGGGGTCGGTCACGTACTCCCAGATCTCCTCGGGCGATGCGTCGATGACGATTTCCGCGTTATCGGTGACGTACATAGGGCTTGCCTCCGTGTTAGAGAGTAGGGCGTCTCGTCTTATCGCAGTATCTGGCTCGAATCGTAGGAATGCGTCGGGCGGTTTCTGTGAATCGAAGGTGGAGCGGTGTCGTGTATGTCTTTCGACAAACTATCCTTTGTTCCCCACGCGTGTCCTGTTTCGGGACCTCAATAGAACACGCCTCGGACTTCAGATTCCTAAGAGAAACCGCAAAAGTCGATGCCTGTGATGGTTTACGTATGCAGGCCACGCTCGTCGACGGCATTCTCGAATCGTTGCGGATCGGGATCGGCTTTCTCTGGACTGCCGCGTGGGCGATCATCATGGGACTCGTCATCACGAGTCTCGTGCAAGTCTACGTCTCGAAAGAACGGATGGCGGAGGTTCTCGGTGATGGTGACCTGCAGGGGCTCACGAAGGCGACGGTGTTCGGAGCGGCGAGCAGTGGTTGTAGCTTCGGCGCCGTCGCCATCGGCAAGGGACTGTTCAAGAAGGGCGCGCACGCGGTGAACTTCCTCGCGTTCATGTTCGCCTCGACGAACCTCATCGTCGAACTCGGCCTGATGATCCTCATCCTGCTGGGCTGGGAGTTCCTCGTTGCCGAACTTCTCGGTGGTGTCATTCTCATCGCCGTGATGGCGCTCATCGTCCATCTGACGCTCCCGGAGAACCTCTTCGAGAACGTTCGCGAGGAACTCAGTCAGCGTGACTACGACCAGGGCGTCACCGAGGACCCGACCTGTGGGATGGAGGGGAAAGACGAGTACTCGGTCGTGACTGACGGTGGCGAGACGCTGAAGTTCTGCTCGGAAGGGTGTCTGGAGACGTATCAGCAGGAGATATCGAGTCGTGGCGGCTGGCGCGACGAACTCCTCTCGTGGGGCGGCTGGTACAAGGTCGGAAACCAGTACCGCAAGGAGTGGTCGATGATCTGGACGGACATCGTCGCGGGCTTTCTCATCTCCGGATTCGTCATCGTGTTCGTCCCGCAGTGGGTCTGGAACACGCTGTTCATTCAGGGCGACGGCCTGCTCGTGAGCGCCGAGAACGCGGTCATGGGCGTGGCAATCGCCGTACTCAGTTTCGTCGGGAGCATGGGCAACGTCCCGTTCGCGGTCGCGCTCTGGGGCGGTGGCGTCAGCTTCGCCGGTGTCATTGCATTCGTCTATGCCGACCTCATCACGATTCCCGTGCTGAACGTCTATCGGAAGTACTACGGCTGGAAGGTTATGGCCTACATCCTCGGCGTCTTCTTCGTCACGATGGCCTTCTCCGGCTTCCTGATGGAGGTGCTGTTCGACGCGCTCGATATCGTCCCGAACCTCGCGGGTGGCCAGACGGCATCCGAGCAGACGTACTTCGAACTCAACTACACGTTCTACCTCAATCTCATCGCGTTCGCCCTGTCGGGGTTCTTGCTCTACGTCTATCGTCGGGGACTGGGCGCCCCCGGGGAATACCGCGATCCGGTCTGTGGGATGCGAACCGACGACAGCGGCCCCAGCCTCACGCACGACGGCGAGACGTACTACTTCTGCTCGAAACGCTGCAAGCGGTCGTTCGAAGACCGCCCCGAGAAGTTCGCAGGGGAACAGCCACGAATCGCTGGCCCAGCATCCTCACAGAGCCACGATCACTAGCTGTACTGTCTCGTGGGACGGTCCTCGTGCTATTCCGACCCGGGTTTGCACAGTCGAATCAAAACTGCTACAGACCGTGCGAGCCGAGGTATAGATATGATGACGAGCCGCCTGATACCGAGGTGGGTGGGATGAACCGTCGACGAGCAGACCGCGTGGTCGGTATCCTCGTTGCGGCCATCGTGCTCGTCGGCGGGGCACTCAGCTGGCAGGCGTACCAACAGCAGCGGGCACTCGACGAGATGATGGGCTCGATGATGGGGACATCGATGGGGTCTGTCCACGGGACGAACCCGCTCTGGTACGTTCTCGGCACCGTTCTCGTCGCTTCTGTCGTTGGGGGACTGTATCTCACTGTCCGTGACAGTCTCCCCGAGTCAGAATCCACTGGAGCGCCTTCATCCGAGCCGTCGGACACTGCTACTGTGGAGCCTCAGGAGGAACCGACGGTCGACTCCGCCGACGAAGACTCCATCGACCCCGAAGCCAACCCACGGTCTCGTGTATTGGATCTCTTGCCCGAAGACGAGCGTCGCGTTCTCGAACCCGTGCTCACTTCGCCCGGTCTCACGCAGATCGAACTGAGAGACAGATCCGAGTTCTCGAAGAGCAAGGTCAGCCAGACCGTGACCGCACTCGAGAAGCGAGGGCTGCTCTACCGCGAACGGCAGGGTCGAACCTATCGCATCTACCCGAGCGACGAGCTGGCTGAGCGGTGAGCGTGGCATCCGCGGTTCTGGACTGTATTCCCTTCGAGGGCGGCAGATGACCTCTCATTCCTTTTCTTGGGGTCCCGGCCACTGACGCGCATCGGCTTCCACGACACCGAGTAACGCTCGCCGCCGTGGGTTCAGTTCGTCCATCGAGTCACGGTACGCTTCGTCAGAAACCGTCGGAACACCCGATTCACGAAGGACGGAGAGGTCGGGGGCTGGGGGAACCGTCTCCGATTCGGTCACAAACGATTCGCCGAGGGTGTCGAGATAGCTCCCGACAGCAGCGCGAGCGTTCACGAGCACCACTCGACTGGGTTGATGTTCCGCCGGAACGCCGAATTGCCAGAGCGTCAACGCGTCGTCGAGGGTCGCGATACTGGCGACGGCAGCGGCTTCCCGTTGTTCGGTGTAGAAGTAGTGAAGCACCGGGTACGCCTTGTGGTTCGTCGTGAGTTCGTTCAGTTCGGCGGTGAACGTGTTGAGCGGGAGTTCGACGCCCTCGAACGAGTCGCCGTCCCAACTCTCCACGACGGCGGTTTCGCCCCGGAGCCCGAGCCCGCTCACGCCCGTCGCGAACGACCGTTTCTGTGTTACTGCGTCGAGGACCGCGAGGACGTAGCTGATGCTCAGGGTGACCAACAGCATTCCACTCGCGGTGGTGAACGCGGTCGCGATCTGCCAAACACCATCTCTCGGGATGAACTCGCCGTTCCCTAGCGTGAAGAGCGAATACCCGACGAAGTAGAAACGCTCGACCCACGAAACCGGATCGCCGTCGATGGTATCTATTAGCGCGTGCTCGCCACCGGCGAAGACGAGCGTCCAGCCGACCCAGAGTAACGAGATCCACATCACCAGCCCGACTAGAACGATTACCGGGCCTGCGAGTGTCCGAGTCCACGAGCGTCGGACGCCGAGCCGGCGAAGCCCGCCCCACACTCCGGTCATCATTCGACTCGTGAGTGGTCCTGCGCCCCCCTCGACCCAGAGAGTCGTCCAGAGAAAATCGACGACAACGAGGACGAGCAAGACGAGACCAGTGACGAGATATGCAGGAGTCATCGAGGAGTACTTATTTAACAGACGTGGCTACCGAGGCTTTCCTCTAACGATTACGAGAGAGGTCCGCGCCCTCTATTGTGTTCCGGCGGATGTTCGTTCCTCACCGCGACGACCGGCAATCGGAGCGGCGTCAGTCGGCCGCTTGTGCCTGTCCCTCGGTTTGATCGCTCCTCATCTCGGCCGGGTTCTTCATCCCCTCCTTGACCCCGAAGTTGACGAGCGCGACGTTCACGGGGAAGGCGGCGAGGAAGCCCAACGACAGCGAGAACGCCAGTGCCATCCAGAACAGGAGATCACCCATGTGGGCCTCCGAGGCGAGCAGGAGATCAGCACCGATGGCGATGACCTCCATGATCGTAATCGAGGGCGTCTCGCTGTAGAGAGCGTCTTTCATTGACTCCCAGAACGCGACGCCCTCCTGCATCAGCGGGCCGACCGTCAGCGCGTAGCCGAATAGGTACGCGAACCCGAAGGTGATGGCAGCAACCCAGCCGACCGTCAGCGCGAGAATCCCCTGCGCGAGCGTGATGCCGACGACTTCGCCGGCCCCACAGCCCGAGTAGCAGTGGGCGGTGGAGCGGACGCCGCGCCGCCAGAGTGAGTCGGTGCTGATCTGGGTTCGCCCCGCGTACCAGTAGAGGCCGAGGCCGAGCGGTCCCGAGTAGAGGGCGACGAGCGTCCAGACGCCCTTCATCATCGACGGCAGCGCCTGGTTACGGTTCCGAATATCCCACAGGAGGGTTCCGACGGACGCGCCGACGAGGAGCACCCACACGGCGACGACCATCGGGTCCGACAGGATCGGTACCAAGAGCTCACGTGCCGGGTCGAACGCCCGTTCGATCTGCGTGACGAGTTGATCCAGTGGCATCGGTGTATCTCGAGAATACGAAGTATGATGCGCGGCGCACGAGGCCGGTACTGGTGCTGGCGTCTCGGTGTGTAATACTATGCGGGATTCGTTTAATGGAGTTGTGGCTAGCGAGCACAATTCAGCCACGGTTGCGTGTTTGGTATCCGAACCTCGGCCGGCTGTCCGAACCCACCGACTGAGATGCCTGAATTCGCCGCTGATGAACGAGTTTGTCCGCGATAAACGATTAGAACGCCCTATACACGTTCTCGAACGTTCTCCCGTGCGGGTTCACACCCACGTCGATAACTCCCGGGCAGTCCTACGAGTAACCGAGGAGAACGACAATGACTACCTTCAAACTCGGACGCTGGCTGCTCGTGGCGCTTGCGATCATCGGACTCGCGTTCGCCGCGCCCGTGGTCAGCGCACACGGCGAGGGATCGACTGCCGACGACGCGCCCCCGTACAACGGCACCGCAGCGGAGTGGGCCACCTGGATGGACGCGCAGATGACCGAACACATGGGTCCCGGTGCGACCGAGTGGATGGAGTCGCACATGGGCGTGACCGTCGAGGAGATGGGCCAGGACATGGCCGATAACAGCGACATGAACGGCTACGGGGAATGGGCAGCTACGGTCACTGCTGACCCGACCCTCCTCTCGTGTCGGGTATAGTATCGGACGAACACACACGGTATCAGCGAACCACGAAATCATGACTTCACAACTCGGAACCCTGCGGCGGAACGGACTGAAGATTGCAGTCGTCGCTGTCCCGCTACTCGTCGGTGCGAGCGGGACGGCCGCTGCACACGGTGGCGGCTACGGCGGCGGGATGATGGGCAGCGGTTGGAGCGGTATAGGCGGCCTCGGCGGCTTCGGGATGCTCGGCGGAGGGATGCTCCTCTGGTCGCTGCTCCTGATCGGCCTCGTCCTGGCGCTCGTCTACGGCGTCGGACGCGGAAACGGGACCGACCGAGGAGACACGGCCCTCGCGGAGCTCCGCGAGCGCTATGCCCGAGGGGAACTCTCCGACGAGGAGTTCGAGTCCCGGCGAGCGTCACTGTCTCAGTGAGTGCCAGCCCAGTTTTCCCCTATTCTACGGTACTGGACTCGGTCCGTGGTATCCAATGTAACTGCGGGAGATTTGCTGACTCAGCAAATCGACTCGGCCGGTTATGACACTCGGAGGAGTAGAGAGTATTGTGAAGAAAATACACGGCAACTCAAGAGCACGCGGCCTCACAGTCTGACCTGAAAACGAACACCAACACACCACACAACAGCATGACGTACACTATCACCACCAGAATCGATGCACCGTTCGACGACGTCGTCGCCGCAGTCACGACTGCGCTACAGGACGAAGGGTTCGGCCTCCTCTGTGACATCGACGTACAGACGACGCTGAAAGAGAAGCTCGATGTCGAAACCGACCGGTATCGGATTCTCGGTGCCTGCAACCCACCACTCGCCCACGAGGGCCTCACTGCAGAACCCGACCTCGGCGCGCTGCTTCCGTGTAACGTCGTCGTCTACGAGGCGGACGACGGAGACATCGTGGTGAGCGCCGTCGATCCACAACAGCTCGTTGGCATCACGGAGAACCCGGAGCTCGACGACATCGGGGCGGATGTCCACGACCGCTTCGAGCGGGTGCTCGGAACGGTGAACGAGCAGTTCGCTACCGGAGGTGAGAGCGAATGACCACGAACAACGGGACCAGTACGATGACGATCATCCTCCTGGTCATCGGTGCGCTCGTCGTCCTCCCGCTCCTCGCGATGGGTGGCGGGATGATGGGGTATGGCGGCTTCGGGATGTTCGGCGGAGGAATGTTCCTCTGGCCGTTGCTCCTGATCGCTGTCGTGGGCGTCCTCTACTACGCAGCGAGAAATCGCGAGAAGTCGGAGTCGCCGAACTCCGCGCTCGCAACCCTCCGCGAGCGCTACGCACGGGGTGAACTCTCCGACGAGGAGTTCGAAGAGCGAAGACAGCGACTGGAAGAGCGATAACCAACGACCAAGACCACCTTCGATGAGTCCAAACAAGCCGACGATGACGACCACCAAACCCAACCCATCGCACCCGTTTTTCGCGGCCGTCTACGATCCGGTGATGGCTCACGCCGAGCGAGTGCTGTTGGAAGACCACCGCGAGTATCTCGCCGCGGATCTCCACGGCGCCGTCCTCGACCTTGGCGCTGGAACCGGGGCGATGTTCCCATATTTCGAGGCCTCGCTCGCCCATAACCCGTCGATAGACCTCCACGCAATCGAGCCCGATGCACATATGCGTCGCCGTGCGGTCGAACGAGCGACGAACCTCGGTCTCGATATCGAGGTTCGCTCCGACGGCGCGGGGTCGTTATCGTATGCCGACGACTCGTTCGACGTCGTCGTCACGTCACTCGTGTTCTGTACGATCCCGGATGTCGAGACCGCACTCGACGAGGTTGCCCGTGTTCTCAAACCAGGCGGCGAGTTCCGGTTCTTCGAACACGTCCACGCCGATGGCTTGCTCGCGCGTCTTCAGGATATCGTGAACCCCATCTGGCGTCGAGGCGCGGCGGGATGCAACCTCAATCGTGATACAGTAACGATGTTCCGGAACCACGACCGCTTCGAGATGACGGAGTTCGATACACTGGAGATCGGGATCCCGCTGGTGGCCCCGTTCGTCCGTGGAACACTCGTCTCTCAGGAAACGTCTCGGAAACCGTGGCACCGCGTGTTCGACAGCCTTCCGCTGGTATCGATCCCGGGATAACCCAGCAAACCTATGACTGAATCCAATCGACGAGAGTTCCTCACGCTGCTCGGCACCGGTGCCGTCGCAAGCGGGGGGCTCACAGGAACGGCAACCGCACAGCAGACGCCCGTCGTGGAGATGGGCAACAACTATTTCGACCCCATTGGGTTGCACGTAGAGCCAGGGACGACCGTCCGGTTCGAAATCGCCGCTGGTGCGCACTCGGCGACGGCCTACGAGGATCGGATTCCAACCGATGGAACCCCGTTCGACAGCGGGACGATCTCCAGCGGCAGCTTCGAACACACGTTCGAAACGCCCGGTACCTACGACTACTACTGTATCCCCCACAAGACCATCGGGATGGTTGGTCGGGTCGTCGTCGGCCAGCCCGGTGGCCCCGCCGAGGAGCGGCCCATCCCGGACGGTGACGTCCCATCGAGCGACACCATCGTCGAACGAGGCGCCGTTCCGTACGGGGACTCATCGAGTGGTGACGGCCCCCGCTCCGACGACGGGATGATGGGCTCTGGCGGGATGGGCGGCGGAATGGGTAGACGAAGAGATGGTGGGATGGGTGGCACCGGCATAGGCGGTGGTGGCTCGCTGTTGGGCGTATTCGGCGGGCTACTCGGCTTCCTCGGCATCGCCGGCGGAGCCGTCTACTGGCTCACGCAACGCGGAGGCGCGGAATCAACCACCGATTCGGCGATGGAGGTCCTCCACGAACGCTATGCACGGGGTGAGCTCTCCGATGAAGAGTTCGACGAACGCAAGAAACAACTCGAAGACTAGGGCTGCGTCTCGACCCAGCATCGTAGCTCTTCCTTTGGCGGCTCTCGAATGTCTCCCGAGTCGGTACCACTCGGGACCAGTACGACTGGGAGGCCACTCTTAGGCCGAGGCGTCGTAGCCAGCCTCGTTGACCGCGTCGACGAGGGCGTCTGCATCCACGGTCCCCTCGACAGTCGCCGACTCCGACTCGCGGTCGGCGCTCGCTGCCGTGACACCACTCACGCCTTCGAGGGCCTCTTCGACGGTCTGCTCGCAGTGCTCACAGGTCATGCCTTCCACGGTGATCGTCTGCGTCATACAGCCACACGTATGAGCGGCACGTCTTTGTCAGTTACTGCTTCGAATCCAAAGAATCTGCCCCGGTGCAGCTGCTGTTCGAAAGTAAAATATGGGAAACAGTATTGTGGTGCGGGCCGCCTACGGAGGATATGCGCGATTTGGATGAGACCGATATGGAGATCCTTTCGCTGTTGGCCGAAGACGCCCGTCGCCCGTTCAGCAACATCGGTGAAACGGTCGGCCTCTCAGGGCCAGCCGTCTCCGACCGTGTCACACGATTGCAGGAGGCTGGAATCATCAACGGGTTCACCGTCGACGTGAACCGTGCGCAGCTCCGTGCCGGCGTGCCGGTGTTCGTCCAGTTCGAGAACAGTTCCGACGCCACCGAGGCGCTTCGCGAGCGACTCAGCGGTGCGGACGGCGTCGAACATCTCTTCGTCACGGCAGAGGGGAAAATATGGGTCTACGGCCGCGCCGAGGGACAGAACGTCCGGCGGTGGATCGACGGTATGCTCGACGATCTCCCACCGACCGACTACTCGGTGACGCTCGTCGACGACCTCGAGTGGACGCCCTCGCTCGATGGCACCGAATTCGCCATCACCTGCGCGGAATGTGGGAACACCGTGGACAGCGAAGGTGAATCCACCCGAATCGACGACGACGTCTATCACTTCTGTTGTGGCTCGTGTCGCGGCCGATTCGAAGAGCAGTATCAGCGCCTCGAAGAGGGCGCCTAACAGACCGGGGTACCGTCCCGAAGTTTGTCACTCTCGTTTAGTTGGTGTCCGGTCGTCTCGTTGTTTCAGGCCGCGTGCGATGAAGACCGTCCCGCCGTTCGAAGCGCTGATTGAGACGGAGTCGAACGTTTCCCGCAGTGCCCGCTGGACATCGGTATCGACGTTCCAGTTCGTCGTCCATTTCGAGATGGGGACGATGAGCGAATTGAGGACTGTCCACGGAAACTCCTGAAAGGGTTGTGCGTCGAGGACGGCGATCCGCCCGCCGTTCTGGAGGACTGTGAACGCCTCTCGGATGGCGGCGTCGGGGTCGGGCATAGCAGTCAGCGACATCGCCGCGTAGACGGCGTCGAACGAGTCAGGTTCGATACCGAGTGTCGTCGCGTCACCGCGGATGACGTCGACGTTCTTCCACCCTTCCTGTCGAACCCGGCGTCTCGCTCGTCCGACCATCCCTGCACTGTAGTCGACGCCGACGACGTGTCCCGTTTCACCGACCCGCTCGTGGAGCGCCGCGAACGAGTTCCCCGGACCACAGCCGAGCTCGAGTACGTTATCGCCCGCATCGAGCGCCAACGCCTCGACGCTCTGGTCTCTGAACGATTGCTCTCCACCCAGGAACGCCAGCTCGTACAACAGGCCGAACGCCCTGTCGTGTCTACTCCACCAGTCGTATAACCGCTGACCGCGGTGGCGAGCAGTCACGAACACTCACCGCGAACGAGTGCCCTGACGGCGTTCGAAGAATACTCTATGGCGAGAGTCATCACGACACACCGTTGGATACCGAGACGTATTGTCGTTCTGTCTCGGGATTTTTTACTGGCTACTCGCCTTGTGATCCAGAACCCGCCATCTTGTAGCCAGCTAAAACGAATAGTTGGGCGCTGTCACGATTCGCTTTCGATTCCAAGCCATCTACTCCATCTAACATTGCCTTTGAAGCAGTAACCGCACTAAGGGAGGACCCCGTACTATAGTCCACCATGAGTACGCGAACTGCACACCTCGACATTACGGGGATGTCCTGTGCCAACTGCTCACAGACAGTTGGCGAGGCCCTCGAATCCCTCGACGGGGTGCGCGAAGCCAACGTCAACTTCGCCACCGACGAAGGGAGCGTCGAGTACGACCCTGACGAGGTAACGCTGAGAGCAATCTACGACGCCATCGAGAACGCGGGCTACGGTGCCGTCTCGGAGACGCTCACCATCGCCATCTCCGATATGACGTGTGCCAACTGCGCGGACACCAACGAGACCGCGCTCGAAGCCGTTCCCGGCGTCGTCGACGCCGAGGTGAACTACGCGACCGACGAGGCACAAGTCACGTACAACCCAGCCGACGCGGACCGCGAGGCGATGTACGACGCCATTGAAGACGCGGGCTACTCGCCCGTCCGCGAGGAGGGCGACGAGTCGGACACGGACGCCCGCGACGCCGCCCGCGACGCCGAGATTCGCAAGCAGCTCCGGCTCACGCTGTTCGGGGCGGTGCTGTCGGTCCCGATGCTGTTCTTCCTGGCCGATAAGTTCCTCCTCGGTGGGAGCTTCGTCCCCGAGACGGTGTTCGGCGTCGAGTTCGGCTGGGTCGAATTCGCGCTCGCGACGCCCGTCCAGCTCGTGCTCGGCTGGCCGTTCTACAAGAACTCCTACAAGGCACTCGTGAAGAACGGCCGCGCCAACATGGACGTCCTTATCGCGCTCGGTTCCACGACGGCGTACGTCTACTCCGTCGCGGTTCTCTCGGGGCTGATCGCCGGCGGCCTGTACTTCGACACCGCCGCGCTCATCCTCGTGTTCATCACGCTCGGGAACTACCTCGAAGCTCGTTCGAAGGGGCAGGCTGGCGAGGCACTTCGGCATCTCCTGGAGATGGAGGCCGAGACGGCCACCGTCGTCGACGATGACGGCAACGAGGAGGAGATTCCCCTCGAAGACGTCGAGGTGGGCGACCGGATGAAGGTCCGGCCCGGCGAGCAGATCCCCACGGACGGCGTGGTCGTCGACGGTCAGTCGGCGGTCGACGAGTCGATGGTCACCGGCGAGTCCGTCCCTGTCGAGAAAGAAGAGGGCGACGAGGTCGTCGGGTCGACCATCAACGAGAACGGCGTGCTCGTCGTGGAGGCGACGAAGGTCGGTTCGGATACGGCGCTCCAGCAGATCGTCCAGACGGTCAAGGAGGCCCAGTCGCGCCAGCCCGACATCCAGAACCTCGCGGACAGGATTTCGGCGTACTTCGTTCCGGCGGTCATCGCCAACGCCGTTTTCTGGGCTGTCGTGTGGTTCGCCTTCCCCGAGGTGCTCGCTGGGTTCGTCAACTGGCTCCCGGCGTGGGGGCTCGTCGCCGGCGGCCCGGCGGTCGCAGGCGGGACGGTCACGGTCTTCGAGTTCGCGATCATCGTCTTCGCGTCGGCGGTGCTCATCGCGTGTCCCTGTGCGCTCGGGCTGGCGACCCCGGCGGCGACGATGGTCGGTACCACCATCGGCGCACAGAACGGCGTCCTGTTCAAAGGCGGCGACATCCTCGAACGCGCCAAAGACGTTGACACCGTCGTCTTCGACAAGACCGGCACGCTCACCGAGGGCGCAATGGAGTTGACCGACGTCGTCGTCTTCGATGGCGATGGGCAACCAGTCACCGACGGCGGCGATACAGCCGCCGACGGCGGACAACTGACCGCTCACGATCAGCTCTCCAAAGAGGATGTCCTCCGGCTCGCAGCGACCGCCGAAAGCGGCAGCGAACACCCCCTCGCCCGCGCCATCGTCGACGGAGCGGAAGAGCGCGGTATCGATGTCACGGACCCGGACGACTTCGAGAACGTGCCGGGACACGGTATCCGTGCCACGGTGGGTGAGAGCGAGGTCCTCGTGGGCAACCGCAAACTGCTTCGGGACAACGGCATCGACCCCGAGCCAGCCGCCGAGACGATGGAGCGACTCGAAAACGAAGGGAAGACCGCGATGCTCGTCGCCTACGAAGGTGAACTCGTGGGCGTCGTCGCCGACGCCGACACGGTCAAAGAGAGCGCGAAAGATGCCGTGAGCCAGCTCAAAGCCCGCGGCGTCGACGTGATGATGATCACCGGCGACAACGAGCGGACCGCCCGCGCCGTCGCCGAGCAGGTCGGCATCGACCCCGACAACGTCCGCGCCGAAGTACTGCCCGAGGACAAATCCGATGCGGTCGAAGCCATCCAGGACGAGGGGCGGAAAGCGATGATGGTCGGTGACGGCGTCAACGACGCCCCCGCACTCGCGGTGTCCTACGTCGGCACGGCTATCGGTTCGGGGACGGACGTGGCCATCGAGGCCGCGGACGTGACGCTGATGCGCGACGACCCCCTCGACGTCGTGAAGGCCATCCGCATCTCCGACGCGACGCTCCAGAAGATCAAGCAGAACCTCGTGTGGGCGCTCGGGTACAACACCGCGATGATCCCGTTGGCCTCGCTCGGGCTGCTCCAGCCGGTGCTGGCGGCGGGCGCGATGGCGTTCTCTAGCGTCTCGGTGTTGACGAACAGCCTGCTGTTCCGCCGGTACACTCCTGATCACGACTACAAACTGTTCGACCGGCTCCGCTGATCTCTCACATCTCAGACCAATGTCTACCCTCTCTCGCCAGACGGTACGCGCGTACCTCGTCGGGACAGCCGACACCGAACCGACGTACCTCCGCGCCCGAGACATCGCCGACGATCTCGATGCGTCGCCCAAAGCCGTGGCTCAGTATCTCAGCCAACTCCAAGACGACCTCACCGACGTGTCGCTCGAACAGTGGAGTCGCTCGAAGAGCACGACGTGGCGACTGGAGGTGAGCGAGTCGTGAGTACCGTCAACGAACGTGTCGAAACCGTCCTCCCCGACACCGGCACCCGCGAATGGTGGGCACTGTATCTCCTCGCTCCAGTCGTTCTCGTCGGGCTCGGAATCCTCGCGTTTCCGACGCTCGTGTACGATCGCTTCATCTGGCAGTACCTGTGGGGCCCGGTTGTCGCCGACGCCGCAAGTCAGCCCGTGACACACGAGGGGATTCGTGCCGTCAGCGGGTACAACGCGGTGAACACGGTGACGTACCTCGCCGCAGTCGGGTACAGTCTTCCCGGACTGCGTGCGTATCTTGACCAGCTTGACGTCACGTTCGACGCCCGACTGGCGTACGGCTTCGCGCCGATCATCGTCGCCGGTGGCGCGATGCGCGCCCTCGAGGACATCGGCATCCTCGGGGACTACGCCGTGCTGTTCATCACGCCCTCTATCTACCTCGTCGTCACTGCCGTCACCGTTCTCGCGCTCGGCGTCGGGGCGCGTGCCCGTGATCGGGGACTCGTTTCGATCCCGCAGGTAGTTGGGGCGGTCGGGACGGTCTGGGCCATCGGAGCGGTCGGCTGGGCGTTCTTGTACGGCGCGACGAGTCCCGCCCCGCTTCGACTGTGGGTACCGGTCGCGACGACGGGCATCGCCCTCGGCGTCACCGGCCTGTACTACTGGGGAGCGGGCGTCATCGATGTCGCGAGCCTCCGGCATCCACTGTTCCTGCTCGCCGTCTTCGGTCAGACGTGGGACGGGGCACAGAACCTCATCGGCGTTACGTTCCTCGGCTACTCGCCGAAACTGGTCGTGACGCAGTTCGTGTATCGGGCGACCGGCTTTTCGGGGTCGACGTTCGTGCTCAAACTGCTCGTGACCGGCGGTATTGTGTGGTACCTCGCAGATGCGAAACCGGAGATGAATCGGACGTGGTGGTGGCTCATGACGTTCTTCATCGGGGCTATCGGGCTTCCGATGGGCGTCAGAGGGTCGCTCCGGATGATGCTCGGGGTTTAACAATGGATTCGATGAATACGACCGATACGATACGGCAGTACGGCGCGGCAATCGCCCTGGTCTCCGGGATTTACTCGCTAGTGTCCGCGACGGGTGGTCGAGGGATGATGGGGTCGAACAGCGGCCTCCTCATGGCGCTGCTCGGCGTCGTGGTCGTCGTCCACGGTGTCGTCCTGCTCACCCCCTATGCGAGCCGACTCGGGAACGCGAGTGGCCCGCTGATGATCGGCTACTCGCTGGTGATGCTGCTCAATCAGGCGCTCGTCGGTTTCACCGACAGCGCGAACTGGGGGATGGGAATGGGTGGCGGCATGGGCTCAGGGATGAACGGCGGGATGAGCGGCGGCATGGGATCGACGATGACCGCCGGGATGGGGTGGGATCTCGGGATGGTTGCCCTAGCGATACTGATGCTGATCAGCGGCGTCATCATGACGAATCGGTCCGGTTCGGGGACTGGAATGTGACCCATCGGTCGTGCCCATGAGCGCAGTCTCACGGGAGACGCTTCCTGCGTACCTCGCGCCGCTTCCCCGGTGTCTCGAAAACCTCGCACTTCGCTACGCGTGGGTCATCGTCGCAATCAACCTCGCTGGAACTGCCTTCGGCTTCTGGTACTAACGTTTCCAACTCGCGGGGACTCCGCTCGTGATGTGGCCGTTCGTTCCCGACAGCCCCGCCGCGACGCTGTTCGTGGCGTCAAGTCTCGCCGCGTGGAAACTCTCCAGCGACGATACGCACGCGGGGACATCGGTGAATCGGAGTTCCAAAGACGACGGGAGCGGTTAGTCGAAAACCAAGAAGACTGAGCACGTATTATCTGCTGAGAGTGGCAAGCACAGCGATTTATGCCGGTCCCCACCGTACGTTCTAGGAACCATGGTTCGGTGCTACATCTGTGAGTCTCAGTGTGCCAGCGACGACGAGGTGTTCGTCTGTGAACACTGTGGAATCACCTGCCACCGGCACTGTATGGTGGGATACGACACCGACGTCTGTCCGAAGTGCGTGGGTGAGCCGATGATCGGTGCAATCGAATTCTGAGAACACGATGGCTACGACTGTCGAACGTCCCGAAAGTGACGAGACGTGTGCATACTGCGGATCGCCCATCTTCGACCACGATCCGATCTGTGTTCGCGACTGCAACGATGACTGCAGTTCCCCGACGTACTTCTGTAACTACGCGTGCCTCTCCGTGTACATCGACGAACACGACCTGACGGCGGGCGATGCGTGCGAGTGGTCGCCCGACGGAGCCGACTGCTGCTGAATGGCTTCGCCTCGATACAGACGCGGAGGAACGTCTTGCCTGACTCTCACTTCCAGGCCATTCCCGAAGCAGTACTGGCAGCCGACCAACTTTATGCCCGTAGTCAACGAACTTCTCTACTGGTACACCATGTCCACTGAGCGCTCCTCCGACGGCTTGCTCCGCATCGTCCTGATCGTTCTCGCGGTGATCGTCCTGTTTCCGATGCTGATGATGGTCTTCGCCGCCCCGATGATGGGGATGATGGGCTGGTGGTGGGGCGGCGGCACGGCTGGCGGCCTCTCGCCGCTATGGGGCATCGGGATGATGCTCGTCTGGCTCGTCGTCCTCGTCGGCATCGGCTACCTCCTCTATCGCGGCCTCGTCAGCGGTGTGGGGTCGTCGCTGACAGGCGATAGGGCACTCGAGGAGCTCCGGGTCGCGTACGCGCGCGGCGATCTCTCCGACGAGGAGTTCGAAGAACGGCGGGCGAAACTCAGCCGAGAAGAGTCACAATAGATTCCAAGATGTTCCCGACAGTACGGCGACGCGAGTTCCTCACTGCAGTTGGAGCCGGTATCGCAGGTCTCTCGGGCTGCGTCGGCAATCTCCCGGGAAGCAGCGGCGGCGTCGATCGGACAATATACGTCGGCGCGTATCACTGGGGGTTCATCATCGTCAACGAATCCGGCGAGGAACAGGACCGCATCAGCCTGCAACGGAACGATGTTCTCCGCGTCGTCTCGTTCAACACACTCGCGAGCGAAGCCGTCCAGTCCCTTCCAGCATCGATCCGTGAAGCCGTCCCTGACCACGAGGCGCTCGAAGAACGAAACGAGGAGCACATCCCAGCCCCGTCCGACGGCGACTTCCACGAGCTGCTTGAAGAAGCGAACGAGCAGTATCCCGACCACAGCCTCGCGATCATGCCCTCGAGACAGGTCCACATGGGTGGCGGAATGATGATGCACCCGGTTTCACTTCCGCAAAATGCCACGAGACCCATCGTTCGACAGTTAGGGGCGACGCAACGGGGCGGTTACACGCTGAGTTGCCTGACCCACTGTGGCTATGGGCACCCATATATGGAAATCGACGGTGGCATCGTTGTTACATGAGAGTCGTTTTTGGATTGTGACGAGCCACCCGTCGAGTGGGACAGTGAGACGGTCGAACTAGCTGGTGAGCTGTTGGGCTTGCTCGATCCACGCTGCCACACGAGAGCTACTGATGTTAAGCCGATCAGGGAGTGCTGTCGGGTCCATGGCTGCGAGTTGGCTCATCGTGGAGATCCCTGCGTCGTGGAGACGCTCCTCGTACGCCTGACCGATGCCATTGAGCGTCTGCAGCGACTGTTCCTGGTCGGTCCCCCTCCGCAACATTGCTTCGGTTAGTCGTGTCCGGGTCCTCGATCGGGGTCTCCGACCGCTCCCGAAACCACGTCGCCACGCGAGGCCACAGCTCCGCATGAGCCTTCCCTGAGACAGCCATCCCGACGTGCCCGGTCGGAAACTCGTAGATGTCGGTGTCCTCGCTCGGCATAACGTCCGTGAATGGTTTGCTCGCGTCGGGCGGGATGAGGTGGTCGAACGAGCCGATGATCTGTAAGACCGGCATCGTAAGATTCTCGATGTCGACGGGGTCGCCATCCAAGACCAATTCGTTCCGGTAGAGAGCATTCGCCTGGTAGATATCCTCGATGAACTGGTGGTATGCCTCGCCCGCGATGTCGACCCCGTCACGCACCCAGCGTTCCATCCGGCCGAAGTTCTCGACGGCGGTCTTATTATCGAGGTTGTCAAACAGCATCGTGTACTTCCCGAGGTACGTATCGACGGGATTTATCTGAGCGAAGCCAGCCGCGAGAAACTCCGCCGGGACGTTCCCATAGGTCTCGGTGATCGCTCCCGGGTCGAAGTGCTCCGCACTCCCCCACTGTTCGAGGATACCACCTGTGTCGTCGAAACACAGCCCCGTGGCCATGAGGCCGAGATTGCTGACCTTCTCCGGATGGAGTGCCGCATACATCGTACTCAGCGTCCCACCCATGCAGTAACCGAGGACGTTGATCTCGTCAGTCGCCGTCCGCTCTCGGACGACGTCGGCGCAGTTGTCGATGTATCGATTCACGTAGTCGCCCAGCGTCAGCGACGCGTCGAGTCGAGACGGCTCGCCCCAGTCGATTAGATAGACGTCGAAGCCGTCCTCGAGGAAGCGTCGCACGACGCTCTTGTCAGGCTGGAGATCGAGAATGTAGGGACGGTTGATCAATGCGTAAACAACGAGCAGGGGCGTGTCGTGCGGGTCGTCTGTGAGTGACTCGTAGCGGAGAAGATCGAGTTTGTTCTCCGAATAGATGACCTCACTTGGCGTCTGCCCGACCTCGACGGAAGCGAGATCTCCGAGTCGCGCCGGAAGGAGGCGCATCGTCTCGACGGTGTCTGCCCCCTGGTCGAGTGTCCGACGCTGGAACTCTAGCCCCACTGTAAATGGATTCATGTTCATCTTCGTCTCACGTATTGTAGCGAATCACTCCGGGAGAGGGTCGATCAAGACCGTCGCTGTTCCGTCGAGGACGATCTCGCCAGCGTAGTTTTCGATGCGCGTCGTGAGTCGATAGCGATCGCCTTCGAGCTCGTCGACGATCTTGCACTGGGCCGTCAGTGAATCGCCGATATCGACCGGGCGACGGAACTCAATATTTTGCGAGATGTAGATAGTCAATCCAGGGAAGCACGCCAGTGCCGCGCTAATCAGTCCCGAGACGAGCGTTCCGTGGACGATCCGATGGCCGAACCGGGTCTTCTCCGCGAACGCGTCGTTGAGATGGAGTGCGTTCGTGTCGCTGGTCGCCTCGGCAAACTTCCGAACGTCGTCATCCGTAATCTCCTTCGAGAAGGTGACGCTGTCGCCCTCCTGGAGGGCTGTGGGATCTGTGATCTCGATGTCGAATTCGCCTTTCGCACGGCCGTATGGCAGACGGGGGATGATAGCCCCGCCTGCCTCGATAAGGTGTGGGTGGGGTGTCTCGACGTACTTCTCGGGCGCGCTAGCGAACAACGCTCGGCAGTCGTTCGAGCAGAAATAGAATGAATCGCCTTCGTACTCGGTAGTCGCTTCGGCGGTCTCTGTTGGGATTTCCATCCCACACACGGGGTCAACTGGCATAGGTACGCTGAATTGTTGGTTTTGGTTCCGAATGGCAGGGCTGTTCAGCAGGTGTGCTAGAGCATTACAAGGTGTAACAGTATCAAGGTGTGCGTCGCTTCTATATTCATTTGTGAGATAAAATTGGGGGGTGAATCGCCTCGGGGTATTCGCCTTGACCTTTATAAACACGTGGCAAAGCATCAGAGTCTGTCCCGCCCAGAGCGTCTCTCGTGACTCGGTTTGTGCGCCCCCGCGTCGACGAGGGCGTTCGTTCCATCCCATCCATGTCACTCAGCCACCGCCACGGAGACCGCAATCACCAACAGATCGCCGACGACCTCACGCCACAGGCCGCGACCAGAGCCCGCATCTCCACACAGCGCGCTGACCGACTCCGCGAGTTCATCCTCGGTCATCTCCCCGATGAGGTGACCGTCGACGTCGTCATCACATCCGGCGTCCAGACTGCCGCCGTCCTCCCGGCCGACGTCGACGCCATCGTCTCCTCAGACGCCACCGACATCGAACGCGCTCAGGCCGAACAGTTCCTCGCCGGCGTCGACGCTGATTATCTCGTGCTCGTCACCGGGAACGAAGCCGACCTAACGCGAATCCCGCTCAACGACCAACTCACCGCCGACCACGCCCACCAATTCGGCCTCGCCTTCCACGAACTCCTCCACATCCTCAAAACGGCGATCACCGCCATCGGTGAGCTACTCGATACCGAAATCGACTCGCAGTATCACGCGCAGGTCCACGACCTCATCAACATCATCGAAGACGGCGCAATCGAGAGCGAAGCCATGCACGGCGAGAACTTCAGCGACAACGCTGGCATCCGCCTCGAACTCACCCGCCGACTCCACTCGCAGACGCCCGACGACATCCCCACCGGACAGGAGGTTCGCTACTCGTTCTGGGACGCCGTCACCTCGTGTCTCTACGACGAAGCCATCTATCCGACCGGCATCACGGATGTCCTCCTCGACGAGGACGACGACCGAGTCCGCTTCAAAAGCGAAGCCGACCGCGACGCGTTCGAGGCCATTCACGCCGAGTTGTGCGCACTCTCGCGTGACGCACTCGCGATTCGGAGTGCAGACCGCGACGACACGACCCACGCTCACGACAAGACCGCCTCCGTCCGCCGCGCCCGTCGCGTTATTCAAACCTGGACCGACCATATCCAGCCCGTCCTCGAGGCCGACACTCAAGACCACCAACAGGCCCGACAGCAGGCTCAGGACGATGAACAAACCGGGGAAGATGGCCAGGGGCAATCTCAGGAGCGTGACGGCGACGAGCAGAGTCAACAGCAGGAGTCAGGCGGAGACGCCACAGGCCGCCCCGAGCCGGCGTCCGACGCCGACAGCGGCGGTGATATCTCCAGTGGAAACGGACAGCCTCAGAACGCCACAGTGGACGCCTCAGCCACGCCCGGTGAGAACGCCGAGCCATCCCTGCCCGAAGACTTCGACCCGGGCGAGGTCACACTCTCACGAGAGGCAACCGACGACCCCCATCAGAATATCTTCGAGCAACCGCAAGTCACGGCTGACCCCAATCCCGACGACGTCGACGCCGAGTCCTCCAGGCCGACCCCCAACGACGCCGATGACACCGAGGGCGACCCCTCCGGTTGCGATCCTGAACCTGAACCATCGACTCGGGCACAGGCGATTGCCCAAGCCACCGAGCGGGCCCGAGAACGCGAGAGCGCGGGAGCCGCTAACGGAACGGAGACAGAAACAGCTCCCAGCGATAGAGACGAGCCAAAAGCGCACCCAAATCCCGCTAACTCATCCGAAGCAGGCGGCCCGGCGGCGGGCGACCGTCCCCGAGAGCAGAGTAACCAACTCACGCTCGGCCACTTCGACGAAGAAGATCAACCCCGCACCGAGGACGAAATCGAAGAATCGCCCTCGTCCAGTGGGAATGAGAGTGAAGGAGAGAGTGAGGGTAAAACCGAGAACGGTTCCCCCGGCGTCGATGACGAGGGTGGTGAGGAGACCAGGGACACGGGAGATACAGAGAACACGGGGTCGACGAGTTCTGCGGGTAGTGTGACCGACCAGACGCCGGAGTTTCCCGATGGCCCGGCCCACGCACAGAGTTCCTCCCGGTCGAAGCGCGAAGAGCAGGCGGCGTACGAAAACGCCCTCGCCAGCGACGAGCGTGCAGCCCGTACCGAAGCCGACCGCGAACACATCGACGAACGGGCGCTCGAAGACGAACTCGACGCGCTCGCCGACCACCTCGACCGTCAACGCCGCCAGGAGACACCGGACACCAGGAGTGAGGAGAACAGCGGACAGCGTGGAGGGACGGGATACTCACCGGGGAGTCTCACCGACCTCGACATCCTCCCCTTGGCTAACGATCTTGTTCCACCCCGTGAGTGGGCCGCCATCGAAGACGGGGCCGGTCGGGTCGCCGACACGCTCGAAATGTATCTCCGACTCGACCGCCGCAAGAGTACCCGACGCGGACTCTCCGCCGGAGCCTACGATACTCGCGCCGGCCACCGCCTCGCCATCGGTGACCCTCGGGTCTGTAAGAGCCGGACGGTTGGTAACGAGAAACAGTACGCCCTCGTCCTCATCCTCGACCGTTCGGGGTCAATGCGAGGCGGGTCACCCGCGAAGATCGAGGTCGCGACCCAAGCGCTCACTCGATTGGCCCTTGCCGCCGAGAATCTCGGTATCCGCGTCGCGGTCATCGACTTCATCCACGGCAACGCCCGCCTCGTCAAGCCGTTCAGCATCGAGACGCGACACGTCCAGTCATCCCTTCTCGATACCTCCTGTGGCGGCGGGACGCCACTCGCTGAGGCTATCGACCTCGCGAACGACCTCATCGAAGCCCAGCGCGACGACCCGCTCATCATCAGCGTTGGCGATGATCAGACCTCGGCAGACGCCGTGAAAGATGTCATCCGCCGAGCGTACGCCCCCGTGTGTTCGCTCACCATCGCGACCGACACCGACCCCGGCACGCTCTCAGGCTCGGCTTCAGAACTCGCGACCTACTACGAGCGCCAGGAGACAGTCTATTCGCCTGAGCGTCTCAACGATAGACTCGACCAGTTCGCCAGTCTCCTCGCCGGTCTCTGAGGGTCACTCCTAGCCAATTTGTCGCCCCCGAAACGGTAGCGGGGCGTCCCTCCGACGCTCGCACCAGCCACCGAGTTATGTCCTCTCGAACACTCTATACAGCCGACGGCAACGTGCCCAGCCTCGTCCTCCCGCCGGGGGCGCTCGCCCACACCGACCGAGAATACGAGTACGACGTCGAACGCGATCCGGCCAACGTCGAACCGATCGAACACCAGATCCGCCTCGACTTCATCCGCGGTGGCCCCGTCCGCCGCGACCAACTTCTCGGCAGCTACAATCCGTGGAAGTACGACCCGACCGACCCCGCCACCCTCCCCTGGCAGGGCGTCAAGCAGAAACCACTCGGCCTCACCTACACCGAAACCTCCTGTGCCGCTCGCATCCACGAGGAGAAGCGATTCTACGGCCACGTCGACGACGACACCGTCCTCGCAGATGCCCCGGCCTTCCTAGCAGCGCGCCTCCGAATCGCTCGCGAACAACCCAACCCAGAACAGGCTCTCGAGGAAGAACGCCAGCGCCGAGAGAAATGGTATCGCGAACTCATCCCCGGGCCAAACCTCAGTCAGGTCCTCAAGGACTCGTCGTACGGCTCGCTCATCGAGGCGTGTATCGGGCCCGCACCCGACGCCGATCGCCTCCTCGAACACAACGCCTTCGTCGGAATGGTTCTCGTCGACGACGACACCGACCCCGACGCCTTCGATCGTGACCGCACCCTCGATTCCACGTACGTCCTCCGAGAATCCGCGCTCTCGCATACCCAGACCGATGACCCCGTCCGACTCGCTGACTACGGCATCGACCTTCCCGCCCCGCTCCTGGTCGGCGAATACCAAAGCGGCAGCCAGTACCCACTCATCCCGTGGGGCGACGCCCTGACCTGCGCCTGTCCGTACAAACAGTCCGCACCGTGGCGCGTGATGTGCAAACACGAACTGCTCGCGACCGTCGTTTGCGGCGGCCGCGACTCGATCTTCCTCCCCGTTTCCCGGGGCATCGACGTCCCGCACCGAGCGCGGCGCTTCGTCAGCCCCGAAATCGCGGTCTCACACCAATCCCGAGCGGAGGGCTATCACCGATGACGACGCTGCTCGAACGCGAACATCGGAAACTCGTCACCGACCCACTCGATGCCATCAGCCAGCAGACCGGCGATTCGCCGTATCAAGTGTTCTCGGATTGGATCGACCTCGCCCTCGCCAGTTTCAGCGGCGACGAAGACGCGTATCAAAAACCGCTCACCCGGTATGCGAACGACGGTCGCGATGAAGACACTGTCCGAGAGCTCGCAACTCAGCATGCAAACGCCCTCGGGGGACTCGTCCTCGCGATGGAACAGACCAACGAAGACGTTCTCGGCGGCGTGTACGAACACTACGGCCTGACGAGCAGTCACTTCGCCCAGTACTTCACGCCGGGGGCGGTGAGCCGCGCGATGGCAGCGATGAACCTCCCCAATGGTGAGGACCTCCGCGACGCCACCCCCGAAGACCCGCTCGTCATCGGAGACGTCTCCGGCTGTGGAAGTGGCCGACTCATCGTCGATACCGCGAACCACCTCCGCGAAATTGCTCCGGAGGCCCCCTCCGTCTTCCTGGGCTACGACAAAGACCCGATCTGCGCGAAAATGGCGGTTCTGAACTTCGTCCTCAACGACCTCACCGGGTACGTCTTGCTCGGTGATGCCCTGACACTCGAGGCTCACCGCGTCTGGTTCGTCAGCGTCGCCCAACTCGCCCGTGGCGACCACCCAGTGAAAGCCCTCGATGCCGACGGGCGTGACCGCGTGTTGGCCCGCTTCTTCGGTGTGCCACTCCACGACGGCGCGACCAAACCGTCGGTAGACGACGACGCCGTGGACGACGTTGACGACGAGGCCGACGCTGAACACGGCGAGCGCGTCACCGAACCGCCCACGGCACACACGTCGAGTATTGAATCTGACCTCGATGTCGCCCTCGACGGTGAGAACACCGCGCAGGTCGGCTTCGACGAGTTCGCGTGACACCCCGATGACCGTCTCCTGCAATCGGAAGAAGTGCGACCGAACCTGGCCTCGCGATCCCGTCCTCGAAATCCGGTGTCCCACGTGTGGAGCCGACATCGGGACGAAGTGCAAGCGCCCCTCCGGACACGGCGGGAACTTCGTCCACCCACACGCCGCTCGCGACCGGCTCGCCGTCGCTGACGGACACTACGGCGACTGCCCGCTGGGAATCTGCGCCGAGTCGCTTGCGCAAATGCCCAGCAGAGGAGCTACCCGGGGCTCAAAGAGCAGCAACACCACGCTCGAAGCCGGGTGTGAGACTGAGAGTGAGAACGAACGTGAAGACAAGACCGCAGACTCGACCAGCCAGCTCACGTTCGAGGAACTGTGACCGGCAGACAGTTCGGCTCGTCCTACGCAACGATTGGGCCGTCGGATGACTTCACTTTGTTGCGTAGGACACGCAATCCCGCCTCCGTTTGTCGCCCCCGAGTCGGTGAGGGACTCGAAACATGACCTTCGATATCGAGACGGACTCGCCCGAGCGTGTCCGCTACGAAGCCGAACAGCTCCACGAACTCGCCGTCAACCACTTCGGATACGACACGGAACACGTCCTGTTCACCGCCCACGCCGACGGCACGATCTCCGGCCGTATCGCACTCTACGTCGCCGGCGACTACCACGACTACGAACACGATGACAGAGACGACAGCGCCGACACCGATGCCAACGACGAGATAGAACAGGCCTCGATGAACGCTCGAGACGACACGTTCCACGACCAGGACCGTGACCCGGACCCACCGGGCGTCGGCGCAACCGTTCCCCGTCCGTCGGCCGACGCGACCACTGATACCGCCGAGGCCGGAGCCTGACGATGGGTGTCCTCGAGGACCACCCGGACGCCACGCACGTTCGCGTCACGTTCCACCCGCAAATTTGGCACCACGGCCGGGCCGTCACCAGCGACGACACCGAAACATATCTTGTACCCATCGAGCACGCGCTCACTCCCGACGGTGAACTCGTCGCCGACGATACGGACGGCTCGGACAAACTCGCTCGCGTCGACGACGCCCCCGATATCGCACGGAACTGGTCAGGCCCCTTCTACGTGACTGTCGACGAACTCGTCGATGAGATCGAGGTCGAGACCGAGACCGGAAACGAGCACACACCACGGTAACTGTGCCGCCCCACGACACCCTCTGCTGGGAAGACATTGACTTCGACGATATCGACTACGACGCCCACGATGGGAACCCGAGCGGCCACGAACGAACACTGCGCTCGCTCCGTTCGCAAATCGACTCCAGCGAAGCGATTCTGAGGCGCTATCTTCGCGAACTCGGCGTCCCAACCGGGGGCGACCTCGTCCGCGTCTCAATCCCGACGCACGTACAGTATCGCGATCCGTTCGCGTTCGACCGCGCACGCCGGGCCCGCACCGCCCAATCGAATCTTCGGAGTCAACGCCGACGCTTCTGCCAAGTCTATCGCGAGCATCGACGTCGCAAACACGACGCCGAAAACACCGAATCCAAGTAACAAACCCTCTGGCGCACATATACAGTACATTTACAACTCGAAATAGGGGTGTGTTACAACACGAAAAAGGGGGGTCAGGAGCTAGTTACAACTCGAAATAGGGGTGTGTGCGGTAGACTGTATCCCTCCCCAGTCGGCTTCCTACGCAACAGAGTTGATTCGCTTACACTCCAGTTGTTGCGTAGGAGTGAATCGACGCCTCGGTTTGTCTCCTCCGCGAGCGGTAGAGCGGCCCAAGCCGCCACTAGCCCATGAACGACTACGAAGCAATCCTCACGACATGCGTGGTCGGCTGCGACCTCGCAATCGCAGACGCAACGACAGAACTCCTCACCGTCATCCCCGACGCCCATATCTGGCGCGTCGACGTGTACGGCGACGTCGAGAGTGCAGAGGGCACCGAGTCCAATCCGACCACGCTCGGTATCGGCCTCACCTTCGAGACCGCGACTGACCTCGGGCTCGACAGCAACCCCGATGAACGTCTCGAAGACTGGGAAGCGCTCGAATCCATCGAATTCATCCCCGTCACGTACGGGAATGAGCCGGTCGCTCACTCAAATGCGGGTGGCTACTAATGCCGACGTACATCCTCGCCATCGACGACTTGTTCCGGGTCGACGCGCCGACGGAAGCAGCCGCCGAACGAGTCCTCCTCGAGCGGCTCGGGACAGACCCCTACGTCGCCTACGATGCCATCGTGGTCGATATCGAAGACGACGCCGACACGACCGACCCCGCGTCCACGGATCCAGACGCATGACTGACCGCTGGATCGACGTCCACTCCGTCACGTGTGCCCTTTGTGGTGAGCTTGCCGATGAGCGGGAGACGCTCTCCTGGGACGCATTCGACGAGCCCGCACCCGGAGCATCCTCCACGATGCTCGAGACCGCGCACGCACTTGTTGCAACCGTCGGTAGTGGAGAAGCACACGCTTCCTGTTTCGAGTTCGCCGAACGCAACGGCGTCCTGGCCGCCCTCGAGGTACTCCGGAGTGATTCGCCATGACTCACCCAATGACGTGACCGCCCTCTCGCGAACTGAACCCCCGTAACATCGTTCATAGCCTCGTCGACGACACTCTCGACGGACTCGATGAGCAGGGAACCTCACTCGGAGCCGCCGACAGCGATCAACTGTTCGAGGCCCGAGCCGACGCTATCGACGACCTCCTCCACACCGACCGCGATCCCTTCGGTGAGGACCTCGTCGCAATTGCCCACACGCTTCAGGTACTCAGCGCAGAATACGGCCTTCGGGATATCCAAGAACCTGCCCAGTTCCCCGACTGTGCCACCACGCTCGTCGAAACCTTCCGCGCCGGCATCCTTTGGCATCACCTCGAGGCCGCCGTCGCCGCTGAATTCTCCGGCGAGGCGCATGGCCGGGGGATGCACAGTACCCGAACCGATGCCCGCTGGCACCTCGGAGAGGCCATCGACGCCCTCCAAGACGCCGGCGAAGACGACACCGTCAGCGCCGTCGAAGAACTCCTCGCACACGTCCCCGCCTGACGAGACCGAGACACCAGACAACCCACTACGCCACCGATTGACCTAGTGAAGTCGCCACAACCACCACATTCAATGTGGAAATGTGGACTGCGCGAAGTTATGTTTGAACTATGCCTAACATAGGTGTGAATATCCCCTCCACGTACCCGACACTCAGCTTGGAATCTGAGGTGTCTCTCGACTCATTTGATATGATTACGATCATGGATGGCCCGGGTGTGAAGGGGCTCGAGAGGTACTTTCTCGGGTACTTCAACGAAGACCTCCGTGACGCTGACGGAACCTTTCTAGCACGCCCCGTCGGGCATCATGAACTCCCCCATCCGATGACGCTCCCAGAAATCGAGGAGTGGGCGCTCAAATACCTCAGCGTTCCTGAGGAGGCCCTCTCAGAATGTGAAGAACGAGAGCTCCGCGCCAACCGAAGCGAGCGGGCAGACCAATCCGGCCAAGAGAACACCGAGGACAGCACCGGAGCGATCTAACCAGTATTTGCCTGCCAGGACCCGACGCCGTGCCTCAGCATCAATAAATCAAAAGAATTCCCTTCCATGACTGACCCGACCACCACCAGCAACGAACCACCGACCGACCACACCAGGACGCCAGCGACCGCATCGACAAGCGATGTAGATACAGCTCCGGCTGGAGATCACCAGCGACCTCGAACGCTGAGAAGGAACTTGACCCGCCGAAGCGCCCTCGCCGGGGTTGGCCTCCTCGCAGCAAGCAGTCTTTCCGGCTGTCTCGGACTCCTCGGCGCAGAACCCGTCGCCGCAGACCAACCGAGGACCACCCCCGGAACCGCAACTCCCACGCCAAGCACTGTCCCGGGGGCGGGAGGCAGTGACGGAGACGATTACCACGACCCCGGTGGACCATCGACACCCGACGCCGACCAGACGTCGACGCCCGAGGCACCGACGTCGCTTGTCGGCCCCCGCGTCCTTCCCGCCGATGTCGAACCAGAAGAGGGACGCGGTGGCTCCGAGCAGTGGCAAAAGCCCGACTACCGCGCCTGGGTGGGGCCCCTAACCGCCGCGAATCACGGCCTCCAAGACGTCACCATCACGAATACCCCCCACGACAACCGGAAAAACAGTCCGCTACTCGCGCGCCTCAATCTTGACTACCTCGACGAGCCCGTCATCGAATCCAACGGGACGTTCACTATCACGGGTGCGCTACACTACACCCACGCCTGCGGCTACTACGGCATCAACTATCTCGATGTGGTCGACGGCGAAGCCATCATCGCCCTCGCGTACACCATCGACGAGGCCACCTGTACGCCTGAACACCCCGGACGTCTCGGCGCACGATACGGGCCCATCACCATCACCGGGAAACTCGATCCGAGCATGGACGCCGACCACCTCATCGTTACCTTCCTCAGCGGCGTCCACGCCTACAAACTCGAAGAATCAGGTGGCGACTGGGGCGGTCCGTGGCGTTCCGTCGCAAACTGGCACTTCCACATATAGCCGACCACGCCTCGAGGGGCGCGGTTACCCCTCGCACCCTGTTTGTGTCCCCCGTCGAAAGCGAGGGGTCAGTCACCGACGGCACTCCCCTCCCGTTCTGTCTCGCCCCGGTGAGACGACCACCACCCACGAACTCGACCGATACCATGAGCTCCGATACAGCCAGTGCCTGCCCGAAGAACCGCTCGTTCACCGTCCATCACCAATCCGTCTTCGTCATCGGCGCCGACGCTGACAGCGACGGTGATACCGACTACACGGTCGATACGAAGACCAAGACCGTCGACGAACACGGACTGCTCGCGTTCGACGATGAACCGTTCGAGACCACACTCTTCCATCACGGCGTCGACGTCGATACCCGCCAGCGAACCTCGCGAATCGAGACCGGCGGGAGCGACGAGTTTATCGACGACCGGCCGCTATCGGCCATCCGCTCGAGACGAGCCACCACCGACCCCCTCGAGGCCGCCCCCGGTCAGCAGGGGACGCTGTTCGCCGATACCGCACTCGACCAGCGAACTCTCAACGGTGAGCAAGCCAACGCCCGCTTCCTGTTCGAGGTCCGGCAGCGCCGACAACACGGACACGGGGACTCCCCGGACGACGAAGCCTGACCGCCAATCTGGATTAAGTACGACAGCGGTGTATAGAGGGTGAGATACACCCTCCTATGACCACCGACGACCGCGACTACTACAGCCCCGAGGATTTCGGCGACACCTACTACGAGAACGAACACTACGGGCCCGGAACTCCCGATGCCGACTCGGACCCGAATAACACCGAGATTGAATGTAGCGAGTGCGACCGGCCCATAACCGCAGGCGACGACCTCTGTGCAGACTGCGAACGCGAACTCGCGGAAGCCAACGCCCACCCCGACGCCTACGCGCCCGTTTTCGACGAGATTGCCGTCGGCTACGAACCCACCGTCGACGACATTGCGTTCGCCGTCGTCCCCGCCTGCTCGCGCTATGAGGCCATCATCAAGGCCACTCACGCGTTCCACGACCGCGAGACCCCCGATCTCCCGACCGGATTCGACGGCCGGACGTTCATCCTCATCCACGAAGCCCCAGAGTCCGACATCCGACCGTTCACCGTCGGATGGGGCGCGCTCCCCGATGCCCTGCCTGTGGCCAGCGAAGACGGCCTTCGCCTGTTGAATAAAGCGCGGAGACGGACGGACTGGCTCGACGACCCACTCGAGGACCGCCCAGCCGCACCGTGGTTCTATCTCTACGACGAAGCTGGCGCACCAGTCACTACGGCCAGCGACTTTGTCGACCTCCTCGATGGGTATCACGTCCCCGACAGTCCAGAGGAGTACACGCCACCCGAATACGGGAGCACAAAACCAGAACTCTGGATTGTGCCCGGCTTAGCCTACACGATCACGCCAATCGTGGCGTCCTGAAGCCGTCTGCGAATCCACGTTGCCCGTCTCCGGCCGCGAAGTCACCGCCTGTTTGTGGCTCCCCGTAGCCGGTGGAGGACAACCACGAGATGACACACAGCGACAGCATCGGAAATATGAACACAAACGAACACGAACGTGGCTTCCTCGCCTGCCCCGAGTGCGGCGGGGAGCGCTTCTCCTGGATCATCCACCAGGTCCAATTCGGCGGTGTGCATCGCTTCGAGAACGGCCACGTGGACGTCGAGGCCAGCAAAGACGGCCCCGTCACGGGGTCAGACATCGGCGAGAACGGCGTCTTCTGCGTCGAGTGTGGCGAAGACCGCACCTACGACGACCTTGTGCTTGCGGACCGCGTCGCCACCACGGGGGAGCGATGATGCCTGAGTGTCTCGACTGCGGGCAGTCAGTCGCATTCAACCAAGAAGTCGAAGGAACCGAAACCCGAATCTACGACGGGGAAGGCTACTTGGACAGCGTAGAGCACCAACAACTTGAGACGCGAGCTTGCTGGTGTGACGAGTGTGGAAGCCACAACGTGGAGTTCCACTGATGACCCGCCCCAGCCACGTCTTCGACGACGAGGAACCCATTTACGCGCAACTCCATCCGGGAATGGTCTTCGTCACCAGAGGCGGGGGCCACATCGTCCGCGTCATCCGCGTCGATGAAGCCGCCGACGAAATCAGACTCACCGACCAGTCAACGGGTGACCACGAGATACGCTCCGGCGACGAAATGTGGGCCTTCTGGGACCACGAAGCGTTCGCCGTCCCGCCAGCGGTCCTCAACAACCCCGAACGAGTCGTCACCGAATACGCCTGGTTCCACCTCAGCCGTGATCTCGAAACGATAGGCCGTAGCCACGAACATCACGTGGCCGGGAGCGAACGCGTCTCCGACATCGAATTCGCACTCTGGGCCACCAGCGAAGCACGCCGCGACAACTGGCCGCCCGACGACGCCGCCGGACTCTTCGTCGGCTCCACTCCCGAAGATACCGAGGAGGCCCATTAATGGGAGCACACACGTTCTACACCCGTTCGAGCGGAGAAGACGCAAAAAGTGCCTTCCAGAACGCTGTCGAGGACGCGCAATACCGCCACGGACACGCCGGCTACACCGGCACGATAGCCGAGAAGACGTCGTTCACCGAGATACCCCCGGATGAAGTCGGAGATACCGACCCCGGCGAATACGCCAGCCAGCTCATCCGTGACCAGGACCCGCGTATCGACAGCAAATGGGGACCCGCCGGGTGTATCCACCTCGGCGACAATACGTACCTCTTCTTCGGCTGGGCGAGCGCCTGACGCCCCCGGCCCGCGAACAACACACCTCACCACCCGACCTGAAACTGTGCATCTCCCTCACCCCGAGTCCAGAGTGATACGACCGCTTCGCCCCGGCGATATCGTCGCCTTTCCCTACCTCGATGCCGTCGGTCGCTACGTCGGCGACGACGCCACTCCGATTATCGAGTGGTACGTCCCACCAGGAGGCCCACTCTGTCTTGGGCATCCCTCTGCTCTCACCACTGCCGACGTCGGCGAGATTGACACGATGGTCGACTCCGGTGAAGTCGTCATCGTCGCGACCGGCTTCGACTCCTTGGCTTCCTATCACGCCCATCGGACCTATCGCGATTGCGACCCCCGACTCGCCGCGCCCGGCGGAGCACCCACTACCAACCACCTCGAACTCCGCGCCGAACGTGGACGCGGGGCTCGCGAACGGGTCAACGGCTTCCTTAAACATCCGACCGTCCAATACCAGCACGACCCCGTCACCAAGCCGTTCCGAGTCGCGCTCACCGCAGTCTACGAGGGGCGAGACGTTGCGATGGCCGTCCTCGGCCGTCCCAGTGGACGACACAACGCCGATGGACAGACCCTCGAACTGTACCGCTTTGCCGCCCATCCCGACCGGCCCGCGAACACCGGGTCGTGGCTCCTCTCGCGGTGTTGCCGGTGGGCCACGCTCGAAGGCTACGACCGGCTCCTCACCTACGCAGGCGTCCAAAACGATAACGAGGGGACGATGTACCGAGCCGCCGGATTCACTCACCTCAATACCACCACCGCAGACCTGCGCGAGTGGCACTCTCGAAGCGGGCGCGTCGGTGGAGGAACCTACCGGAGACGTCGCTACAGATGTTGCCTCTCCAAACACTCACTCGAAGCCCGGCGGCCCGCCGGTCGTGTCGACGCCGAACAATCCCACCTTACCGACCGGGGCACAGCACACGGTGGTGGGGATACCTCACTGCAGGATATCCCACAGGGCGACCTGATCCAAACCCGAGAAGACACGCTCGGCCGTCGAGGAGGCAGTCTCTCACTGGGCGCGCAGGTGCTCTTCGAGAAATATAGCCTCGGCGTGGACGAGACCATTGGGGACACCACCCCTGCCCCACTCGTCGCCTGCTTTGGGTATCGAACCCCGAGGACGCCCTGGTAGCCGCGCTCGCCGTCCGTGATCACTCCGGAGAGCCGAACCCTCGCAACAAGTCGGCGGCCGTCACGCTGGCATCTGTGGCCGTACAAACGTCGCTGCTCGCCTACCCCGTGAACACACTGCGTGCGCTCATCGCCGACGCTGTCGAGTGGGCATCCCTCCACGGATACGCCACCGTCGAAACCCGCCTCGAGAATCCCATCGCAATCAACGCCTTCAACGGCCTCACCACGCCCGTCGAGGCCGGGGCAGACTCGGCCAAGCCAATCGAAATCGCGTCACCGACAACGTCTTCGTCGGCGTGACCACCAGGAGCACGTTTGTTCGCGGCGGCGCCGTGCGCCGCTAGCCGATCACCACCTTCTCACCGCAGATTCGAGATATGGCACACGCCCAACCACAGCACACGAGCCCCGACTCGTCGATACACGTCCAAGATATCGAGACTGCTCGACGTGCTGAGTACGTCGCCTTCCTCTCGCGACATCCCTTCGCGACCGACGCCCATGAACTCGGCTTCGTCACCGGCATCCGCGAGGACTGTCGCCTCCAGACCGACCACCTCCGCAACGTCGACATCCCACTCGGGATGCTCGACAACGACTTCAAAAACCCCGACCTCAAGCGGTATCTCGAAACCTTCCGGACCCACGAACCCAAAATCGGCGTCATCGGCGACGCACCAACGCCCGACGCCGCTCATCGCTACGTCGACGCCGCCCGCGAGCTCAAAGCCGACTTCCCAGACGCGACGCTCATCGTCGTCCCGAAGTGCTACGAAGCAATCGCCATCATCGGGGAGGCCGAGGTCCCAGGAACCCCGCTTGTCCTCGGCTACTCGATGGGCTACTCGGATATCCTCGCGAACGAGTTCTCCGATTACGCTGACTGGCGCGGCCAGCGTGTGCATCTCCTCGGCGCAAGTCCACCCAAGCAGTGGAACGTCATCCAGCAACTCACCCAGCCGACGCTCACCAGCGATCCACCCGCTGATATCGTCGGGCTCGATTGGAACGGCCCGCACAAAGTCGCCTACAACGGGGAGTCCTGGTCGCGAGACGGGTGGCAACGCGCCGACCAACTCTCCATTCGCAGCACCGTCCGACGAAGCCTCCGAGAGATGCGAGCCTACTGGACAGACCGGGGCGTGTGGCCCACGACGCCCACGCTCCGCGACCGCTACGGACCCGCCGTCAGAGAACCAGACGACCCCGTGTGGGCGGCGACGGGCGGTGACATCTACGAACCCGACGCGCTCCCCGGCCCGGACGAGTGGGAGACACGCGTCGACTACGAGGACGACGAGACCTCCCCACTTGAGCAGGCCATCGTCGTCTCCTACGACGACGGTCGAACTCTCGCATATCGCTCGCAAACCGAGCGCGACCATGTCGAGTACTATGAGGGACTGTGGGACAGCGTCGTCGAAGAGCAAGTGTAGCTAATCCCATCGCGAGGATTAATGCGTACGGAATTCGCCCGCAGTGAGCGTTTCGAGGTACTCGACACTGACATACCGAAATTCGATACAATCGCTGAAGCCGTGTCGAGGGATTATCGCCTCGGCCGCCTTGCCTGCTGGTTTGTCGGTCGTCAAGAGAACAATATGATCTGCCTCTCCAGCGTCAAGTATCTGGGCAGCAAGGCCAACAAGCGCCGTATCCGCTTTCTCGATGAGGTCTTCCTCGCGGTCGGTTTCGTTCGCGATGAAGCGGCGGGCCTCATCCATCACAGTCGAGACAAGTGGGTTGGTGTAGTCGAGATCATCGGCGACAACGATCCATCCCTCTTCGAATCCCTTTGGATACGGAATGCTCCCTGACGGGTATTCGTTCGCCGCGGGATCGCCGCCGAGTTCCTCGTAAACCCGCTGTGGAATACGGAGCGAGATACCTGCCTGTCGAACGGCTCGGCGAAGCCGTTGGAATTTGTCGTTATCCGGGCCACCACATCGGACGAACACACCGGTATCAGCGAGATAAACCGTCGTCATGCAGCCGCGTCGGCATATTCAGCGGCGACTGGTTCCAGCGCCTGTAGGATGATTTCGGCCTCGAGCGGTGAGAGGTCAAGTTCCCGAGCCGCGATTCGATGATTGACTGTACCGTTTATGTACTCGTAGGCGTACTCAAGGGCGGCAGCGAGGCCGTCAAGACCATGTCGCTCGATGTAGACATCGATGTCCTCGTCCTCATCGCGGCGGGCAACAGCTGCGATAAGGGCAGGGGTAATCGTCTGGGTTTCGCCGTCCGTCGAGAGTGTGAGTGCAATCGCCTCCGCGTCGTATTCATAGGGACGTTGCTCGCGGGATTTCTCCACTAGACCAGCGGTTTCGAGGTTCTGGACGTAATCGTAAGCAGTCCCTTGGGGGATGTCGATCGTGTCGACGATCTCAGACACGGTAACTGGGCCATGTTGTAAGATGTGGGCATACAGCCGGGCGAGAGCTGGGGTGTCGAGAAGGTCAGCGACCGTCTGCAACTGCTGAATAGGCGGTCGGCCCGATCGGGAGGGAGAGTGCGCCATCTCAATTGTGAATTATGGATAATTCGTGATAAGGGTTCCGGCAACCATGCCACAAACCGCTGTCGGACTGAACTCGGTTCTGACGACCCCTACGCGATACTGTGGAACAGCACATCGACCCCGTTCACGGTCGACACCCGTATCTCAAGAGAGACAACCGCTCCCGCCACGATACTGTGCATCTCCCCGACGGCGACGCCTAATTTGGGCTCATTTTTCCGGCCCCGCGTAGCGGAGGCCATCCCCAAATGGAACCCAACACAGACGACCAGATCGAAGGACAGCGAATCGTCGCCATCCGCAAGATGAGCGATACAGAACTCGAACGCGTAGGCTGGACTGCTCGTCGCGGGAACTCTCCGCCCGTCATCGAACTCGATTCCGGGGCCATCCTCTATCCGTCGATGGACCCCGAAGGAAACGGCCCCGGCGCACTGTTCGGTATCGGCGCTGACGATGAAGCGTTCTTCATCTCGCCCTGACCCGACTCTCAAATCCAATCCCAATTCCACTTCCAGCTCCCTATGCACATGCTCATCCGCGTCGTCTCGCAGGCCCACTGCGCCGAGGACGCAACCGGAATCGCTCGTGGCCTCTTCGATGGCTACGACGCCCCACTGTATCCCACATTCGACTACGGCACGCTCATGACCGACGGTGGTCGATGGAGCGACTCTCTCCCCCAAATACTCCGAGACGTCGGTTCCGTCCCCGCAGACAGCGACACCGGGAACGGACTCATCGAGGAGGCGTGGCACTCGACGATGAAGGAACTCTCACGGAAACTCGCCGTCATCCGCGCCGGCTTCGAGCAACTCTCCGATGAAGAAATCCTCGAAGGTGCGAGCGTCGAAGCCAGTGTCGAGCCCTGGAATCCACTCGGGCTCGCAACCGACGAAGACGACTACATCGACACGTACACCGGCGATATCCGGTACGCGATGTACGGCGTCGGGGAATTCAGCGGCCCGATGTACTACCTGTACGACGAGTATGGAACGGCCATTCGCACCCCCTCGGAATACCGCAATCTCCTCGAAACCATCGCGATCGACGACACCGATGACGACAAGGAGTGGTTCGTCACACCTGTCGACGTCCACTACTAACTCGACGTGACCACCGCGATTCTCCCCTCCTGATGGCCGATCACGATATCACTAAGCTGCGAGCCCACTTCGATTCGTTGAAGACGGCTCCTGACCTGCCTCTTGTGTTCGTTCTTGCGTACACTGCTGTCAGTGGGGGGGAAACTCTTCCGAGGTCCGAACAACCCGCGCCGGAGCGGTGTCCGCTGGGAGCTCCTCTCCATCGACAGAGGAGTATGGACATCTACCGCAAGAAACAGCAATGGGACGCTGCCAGTGTCCCCGACCCGGTCATCTTACACTACGGAGCTATCGAAACTGATGGATTCACCAGTGAACCATTGGCCAGTGTTCCCGACGTTCGATCAGCGGACACTTGCGACACACGTAAGACGAGCCTGCTAACCGAGGGCTACAACCGGATGACATCGGGGAGTGCCGTGATGGGTTCACGAGCGGTACTCACATATTGAGGCTGGGGAACTCGGGGATGTGGCGACTGAGGCCCTCCAAGATGTGGATCGTATCGTCGATTAATGCCGTTGGGAGCCGTAGCCCGCTAGTGAGCTGCCGGGAACTGCGTTGTTCTCATCATCTGGGTGGGATTTATCTGACTCTTTGCAAAACAATTGACTATGTCCTCGTGTGCAGATCGCGCTCTCCTCGCGACCGTCATCGCGGATGTCAGCTTAATCGTCGGATATATCGTGAGTGCCCTCCGTCCCGACTACCGCGTGTGGCCGATCGGTGAGCATTCGTGGAGGTGGTGGTTCAATTGGTCTGCACTCTCGGTCGTGTTTGCTGGGTTCCCTGTGCTGGCTACACTTGACCGCGATCCGTTCGTGTTCGATAGTCTTCGAAGCAAGCTTGCTGGAGGTGTTATCGCAACGCTTGGGATGGGATTTGCCCTTTCCGCGCTCTTCGAACTCGGATGGATGGAGAGCAGCGGGCGAGAAGGTGAGCTCCGTACTGACGGCATTTATGAGTACACCCGAAATCCGCAGAGTGTGGGATTCATCCCGTTCGTCGTCGGCACAATTCTCGCGACGAACTCGTGGAAACTCGCCATCCACGGCATATTGACCATCGTCATCTACGTATTGTTCCCGTACGCTGAAGAGCCATGGCTGCGTGACCAATACGGCGAGACCTATGTCGAATACTGTGAACAGACGCCTCGATTCTTCAGCCTGGAGTCGCTGAAAGATCTCCTTCGCTCGTAGGGACCGTTAGTGTAGAGAGAGATCTATCCCCGACGTGAGAAATCTGGCCTCCCAATACCGGGAAAGCTCTCAGCTGGTTAGAAGATGCCCAGGATGAACCCGAATCCCATAACGATGAGAATTGTGGCGGTGAACGCTGGCAGGTATTCTGCGTAGTCTTCGAGGCGGTCTTCGTATCGCTGGTAACCAGCCACGAGTACCAGCGTCACACCGACGAGTGACGTGATGACGGCCAGCGAGTAGAGGAGCATCAGCTCGAGACAATAGGTCGAACCGGTGCAAATCGCGATGATATCGAACTCCTCGTTGTGCGTGAACCCGAGGGCGAACGCGAGAGCTGCCATTCCGTAGAGCCCACGATCTGCCGTCTCATCGATGTGATCGTGGGAATGTGAATGGTCGGAGTGGCCCACGAACGGAACTATTCGCCGGACTCGAGCAATCCATCCTTGGCTCTCGTCGCCGTGGTCGTGATGGTGGTCGGAGGCGTGAGCATCGTTGTGACTGTGATGGGTGTGATCGTGGTCGTGGCCCTCGTGAGCGTGATCATTGTGGTCGTGATGGCCACTGTGGTCGTCACCGTGATCCGGGGCAGCATGGTCGTGTCCATTGAAGTATTGCCAGATCCCGAGGGCGATGAGTAACGTCCCGGCGACGTAGTTCATCCAGGGAATCTGGGTGAGGCCGAAATACGAGAGTGCCCAGAAGTACACGAGCACCATCGCGATGCTACTGATGAGATGTCCGATACCGAGAATGAGGCTCGATGCGGCCGCGTAGAACCATTTGTTCGGCTTGTCGAGCGCGTAACTCGCCGCGATCGCCCATCCGTGGCCCGGGGCGAGTCCGTGAGTGAGACCGAGAGCACTTGCCCCGAGTGCGAGTCCGAGAACTCCGTTCGCCATATACTCGATAAGGGTACTGACTGATTCATACAGGTTGTTATGGTCCGATCCGGGTGTGCGTAATAATGATACTCTTGAGGAGCGCCGTCTATGGCTTCCGTATGAGAACGAGTCTGAATATCCCTCAAGAGGTTCTCGAGTCGTTCGATGCGACGTGGCAAGAGGAAGAATTAGAATCGCGCTCCCGTGCCGTCCGCGAGGCGATTCACGAATACATCGAGCGCCATACGGAGCTCGAAGGCTTAGAAGGCCCCGCAGTCGCGGCACTGGCGTTCGATTACGAGCACACTCTCGTCATCGGCCAGCTCCATACCGTCCAGCACGAATTCGAGGATGTCATCAGCACAACGCAACACATGCACCAGGGGGAGTGGTGTCTCGAGACGATCTTCTGTCAAGGTTCAGCAGCACGAATCCGGGAATTAGTGTACCGACTCCGGGATTTCGATGCGGTCGGCCGCGTGAACGTCATGTTCCTCCAACCGGAACTCTCCGAGAAGTCTCTGGATTGAAGCGGCTTCTCCGAACAGCATTAATATCGATGCATCTGTACCGCCAGTAATGGCCGTTCGACTGAGGTCGGTACCCATGTTCCGCGGTCGATGCTGTACCTCTTCTCGCCGGTGGTGATCAGCTATGCCTCCATCTCATTCTTCACCTACCACGTGCACGCTCTGTGGTGGCGTCGTCCCCAATGATCGAGTCGCGGCTGAAGACGGCGGCGTCTATTGTTCTACGGGGTGTCGGGATGTCCAACGCGTCCTCGGTGACGAGGAGCGTTCCAGTCGCTCGGAGACGATACACGGACCCACGGGCGGAATCGACACTGACGGTGACGCTGGTGAACGCGAACCAAACACACTCGGAGAGCGGGCCGAGTCACGGGTCTTTCTCCAGGTAGATGGGATGCACTGTGCGACGTGTGAAGCCTTTCTGGAATCGATTGCCGAAGACCGTGCGGGCGTCACCCACGCTGCAGCGAGCTACGTAACCGAGACGATCCGCGTCGAGTACGATCCCACGAGCATCTCGGTGGACGACCTCTGTAACGCGCTGAGCCCGCTGGGCTATACGGCGACGCGTCGTGACGGTGGTCGTGATAGTCCGATAACTGCTGTTGGCCAGTCGCGGCAGCAAGACGAGACAGGTGGCCGAGACATCGACGAAGTGCTCGGGTTTCGCTACGCAGCGGGCGTTATTTTCGGGACGTTCATGCTCCTGCCGTACGCGGTGCTCCTCTATCCAGCGCAGCTCTCGTCGTTCTTCGGCGATGGGACGCTAGACATATACGCGAGTGCATCCGGGATTGGCGGTGGAGATGGCCTGTTGATCTTGCCGCTCTTTCTTGTCCTGACGGGTGTGGTCCTAGTGTTCACCGGCCTTCCGCTTTTACAGGGTGCGTATGTCAGTCTGAAGATGCGACAGCCGAATACGGATCTGCTCGTCGCACTCCCCGTCGTGAGTGCCTACGTGTACAGCACGATCGCGTTTCTCCTCGGGCGGATCGACGTCTTCTACGACCTGACGATCGTGGTTGCCGCGAGTGTGGTCGCTGCGATCTTCTACGAATCACTGAGCAAGCAGCGGGCGATGGACTGCCTGACGGACCTCACCATCTCGCGGGTTACTGACGCCCGACGATATGACGCCGATGGGACCACGACGACGGTCGACGTGAGCGATTTCGAACCAGGAGAGAGCGTGCTCGTCCGTGAGGGCGAACGTATCCCGGTCGATGGAGTCCTTGCCGAGGGCGAGTGTACGGTAGACGAGGCGGTCGTGACGGGCGAATCGCTCCCGGTGCTGAAGCGAGCGGGTGACGACCTCGTCGGCGGCGCGGTCGTCACGAACGGCGCCGCTGTCCTCACGGTGAGTGACAGTGCATCCAGCAGTATCGACCGCCTCATCACGTCGGTCTGGAATCTCCAGAGTGGGGACCACGGCGTCCAGCGACAGGCCGACCGGTTCGCGTCGTTCGTCATTCCAGTCGTCGTGGGTGGGGCTGTTCTCGCCGGCGGCTGGTCACTCGTGGAGGGGGCTGGCGTCCCGATCGCCGTCCTGACGGCGTTGTCAGTGCTCTTGGTCGGGTGTCCATGGGCACTCGGGCTCGCGACGCCCCTCTCCGTCGCAACGAGTATCGAGGAGGCAGTAGACCGCGGCATCGTCGTGTTCGACGAAACCGTCTTCGAGCGGCTTCGGAACGTCGACGTCGTCGTCTTCGACAAGACAGGCACCATCACGACCGGTCGGATGGAAGTTCTTGAGGCGGATGCACCGGCAGATCTGTTGGCCGCCGTCGCAGACCTGGAGCAGCGAGCATCGCATCCGGCGGCGGACGCGATCGTGACCGCATTCGCTCAAGAGGAGCAAGCCGGCGAGGATCCCAGAGCCGATGGTGGGATCGCGAATGAGGACGACCGCGAGCGAGCAGGGCGCATCTCAGAGTTCACGAGCCACGCGACCGGCGTCGAAGGGGTTGTTGACGATACGCGAGTTCTCGTGGGCAATCTTGATCTCTTTACGGATCTGGAGTGGTCGGTGAGCGACAGCATCGAAACCCGGGCGACAGCTGCTCGTGACGTCGGGCGGCTTCCGGTCATCGTCGGTCGTGATGGTCGTGCGGAGGGTGTCATCGTCGTGGGCGACGAGCCACGAGCGGGCTGGGACGACACGCTCACGCAGTTGAGTGCTCGTGACATGGAGATCGTCGTCCTGACTGGCGATGACGAGGCCGCCACTGACTTCCTCGGCACTCACCCCGGAGTCGACCACGTGTTTGCAGGGGTTCCGCCGGCGGGCAAGACTGCGACGATTCGGCGGCTACAGTCCCGTGGACAGGTCGCGATGGTCGGTGATGGAACGAACGATGCTCCGGCCCTTGCGACGGCCGATCTGGGTATCTCGCTCGGCGGTGGGACCGCGCTCGCTTCCGATGCCGCGGATATTTCTATCGTCGATGACGACCTTGCGGCGGTGGAGACGACGTTCGACCTCGCAGATGCGGCTCGTCGACGTGTGAAACAGAACAACGGGCTAGCACTGCTCTATAATGGGATCACGATCCCTCTTGCGGCGACGGGGTTGCTCAATCCAGTGTTCGCGATGGGAGCAGTCGTGGCGACCGGTGGTCTTCTCGCGGCGAATTCGTTTCGAGCCCTGCTTACCGAGTAGCGACTCCAACCCCGCGAAGCGGTAGATTCCTGCTGTAGCCGGGTGAAGACGGTTCCTATCGAATCATTCGAGAAATTCGAAGGTACCGAGGCCCGCGTACCCGACCGCAAAGCCCGCGACGATGATGCCTCCAGAGAGGATTTGGTAGAACGGGGTCGACGGGAGGAAGCCGGTTCCGAGTGTGCCGACAACGATCAGTACCGCTGCTAGTCCCAAAAACACGTACTGTCGACGTTGCCCCTTCATATTGTGAGACGTTCGCTCAACCCCCGTTCTCACGGCAGATCCGGCATTTCAGTCGGCCGGGATGATGGCAGCCGATTGATCGGGCTGTCGGGCTGTTTGGACCGAGTAGAGCAGACTGCCAGTAAACAGAAGCAGGCTCCCGACGATGAATACTGCACTGAGCGGCGAGGCCGAATCGACGAACACCCAGTAGAGGGGGGCGGCAATCGATGGCCCGGCAGCAAGTACCGCGATCTTTGCGACGAGTGGCCCACAGCACCCACAGGTACACGTCCCGACGATTGCAGCACTTCCGGCGGTCCCTTCGGTCATGCCGGCTCGTTCCTCGACGCGCCAGTGACGAGCAATGAGAGCGGCGTTCAGCCCGATGAGTGCGCTCAGCATCCCGACGACGATGACCTGGCCAGGTGACAGGGCCAGGAAGAACGGGATATGTATGAGCGGGAGATGCGGAATCGCGATTTCGAGGGTGGGCCACGATACCAGCTGATAGATTGCGGGCAGAACGACGACCGTCACCTTCTGGGGGAATCCTTCCTCGGGGAAAAACGAGAGGTAGCCCGTCACGGTAACAAAAAAGAGCGCTAACACGACACCGACGCCGATGCCGAAGCGACGCGCAACCGGATCACGCATGACTGCGCGAATGACACCCCCTGCGTCCTTCCAGATGACATAGCCAATCAGAATTGGCGTTCCGAGGACGATAGCGTACCCAAGTGGATGTGTATCCCCTGCCAGTTCTGGGAGAAGGTAGGGGTACGAGATCCACAATCCCATGAGGATGCCGAGGAACGTGTACCGTGGACGGGATGGCCAGCGGAGCCACCCAACGACGAAGCTCGCGACCATGATGCCCAAGCCACTCAGCAGCGCCAGTGGCTGATACCACGCTCGGGGAACGGCATCGAACTCGCAGTATATGTCGGATCCGGCGAGAGTCCTTCGAAGAGAACAGCTCCGAGTGCAGTGATTGCGATCCCAACGAATACGCCGTACAGAGCCGTTGTTGGCGTGATACGATCCGTCCGTTTGAGAAGGATGAATCCGCCGAGGATAACGGCACCGACGAGAGCAAGAATGACACCGTGTCCTTGCGAGAGTCCACCGCTTCCGGTTGTACCGTGGGCGGACGCGACGGGAACCTGAGTGAGCGTAACAATCGCTGCGAGAAGTACAGAGAGTGGCCGAATAGATCCGATTCGAGAGGTCTGTCCACGGGGGGTTTCCTCCCGTGGTGGACGCTCTTCCGGAGACATTATTCAGTCTTGGACAGGGAGCCACTTCTACCTGACTGATTCACTTCTTACATCCTGGATTTGACTGTCGTTGGATCATGCTGGGTGTGGAAATATCCTCCTCCGAAAGTATGACCGGCACAGTGAATTCACTCGCCGTCCAGAAACACGAGGAACTGTATATGCTTGAGGAACCAGACCGGAAGAACGGCTCCAATCCCTGCAGCGAGTAGGAGACTATTTGATGCTGTCCACATGATCTGTCCAAGTACGGTTCCGATAATCAAAACGCCGTTGTATGCGATCGCATTCACCGCTAAATCACCTCTTGACTCAGGCCGGGGCCACTTGATGAGACTGGGCTTGACTGCTGATGTCCGGCCGGAAGCTACTGCGACAAGAATTCCGAGTAAGCCGGATACAAACCATCCGAGTACAGCCGGTGGCCAGCTGTATACGACCGTGGCGGTGGCAAGAACAAATCAGACATGGGCTGGTGATTGTACCGATCTCTACGGAGGTATAGCGGGTTAAAATGTGTTCCTCGGTTCCTTGTTGTGCGGTAGACATCTATCAGGGGTATGAGAAGAGCAGTGGAACGGATCAGGGATGCTCCGTCGAGGATTTGAACCTCGGTCCTCGGCGTGAGACGCCGAGATGATTGGCCGAGCTACACTAACGGAACATCTTGTAATTGCTAGCGAATCCAGTTAAGCCTACTCCCTTCGCGTAACTGAACTCGCCACACACCGACACTACGTGGTGTCTCCATCGGGAGCAACCCACTGTTTGATGAGTTCGTTCATGTTGTAGAAGAGGATTCCAACTGAGACGAGGGTTGTGATGAAATAAATAATCAACCCTGCTGGACCACCAATCGATGTACCAATTGCACCTCCTCCAAACCCGACAACCGTGAGCTCAACCCACGTCACTACGATTCGGGATAGCAATCGAGGCTCCGAATTGGACTGTGCTGATGTCACTGTCTCAGACCACCATATTCACGAATCGATGTTGATTTTCCAGCTGACTCTGTCCTCGCAATCTAACGACACGCTGTTGTCTGATGGTGTGACTCATCTGTAGGTTTCCTCGGTATCGATCGGACCGCTGAACGCCGAGTAGAGTACGACGAAGTACATCAACACGATTGGGAGCAATACACTCGTCATGATCGACATGAGATTGAGCGGAAGCGTGGAGATAATCGCATCTCGGATCGTGAGGCCGGCGGTCCGATCGACGTAGGGGAACAGAAGGGTTGCGACGAGTGCCACGAGTCCGAAGACGAGTGCGGCTGTCGCCGCGAACGCGGCGTAGTATCGGTTTCTACGGAGCGCGACGACGTAGATTCCTATCAAGGTGGCAGTAAGGATCACAAGTGCGACAATGAGGGGTGATCGGAACGAGGAGCGTAGTGCTGGTTCGGTCACGTATATCGACCCGAGAGTGATGATCACTCCCCCAAGATACCCTACGGCAGCCCGGACACCGCGGTTCCGCATGTCGTCTCGCAGCGCGCCGCGAGTTTTCAACCCGAGGAAGGCTGCCCCGTCGACAACCGTGAGGACAAGGACTGTGAGACCCCCGAGGACCCCCACGGGGGTGATGAGCCCAGTCGCTCCGATCAGCCAGTTCATGACAAACAGCCCCAGCAGAAACGGCGTCACGGTACTCCCGATAACGAACGAGTAGCCCCAGAGTGTCCGCCAGCGGTCGTCTTCGCGTTCCTCGTACATCTCTGGGGCGAGCCCCCGGAGGCCGAGTGCGGCGAGAATCGCGAACATCAACAGATAGTATCGGCTGAAGAGATTCGCGTAGACGGACGGAAACGCTGCGAACAGTGCACCACCGAAGACGACGAGCCAGACCTCGTTCCCGTCCCAGAACGGCCCGACAGCCGCCAACAGCTGTTCTTTCTCGTGATCATCGGTACGGGTCGCAAACAGGACGCCCACGCCGAAATCGAAGCCGTCGAGAAAGAGGAACATCCCGAAGATGAAAAACAGCAGCGCGAACCAAAGCTCGGCGAGCGGTAATCCGAAGAGCGGCTTCGTAGCCAGCGATCCGACGTTAGTCACCGGACGTCACCTCCGACTCTCGGACGTGGACAGTATCACTCTGCGTGAGCTCGTCTTTCGATGGCGGCCCCGCTCGGATGATACGACCAACGACATATGTGTAGAGACTCAATAACATGATGTACCCGGTAACGAATCCGAGGAGTGTGAACGTCGCTTCGGCGCCTGTGAGATTCGGAGAGACGCTGGCACTCGTCTTCATCACCCCCTGAATGACCCACGGTTGTCGCCCGACTTCGGTGACAATCCAGCCGACCTCCACGGCGACGAATCCCAAGAGAGACGATGCCATTAACGCCTTATGCAGTAGGTCATCCTCGAAGAGTTCGCCACGCCACCACCGATAGCCCCCCCAGACGGCCAGCAGAATGAACCAAAAGCCGAGGGCGACCATAATCCGGAACGCCCAGAAGACGATCGCCACTGGTGGAGATTTCGTTGAGAAGGATTCGAGGCCACGTATTGTTGCCTGTGGGTTTCCGCCACTCGCAAGCCAGGATGCGCCACCCGGAATGCCTATGCCGAAGAGTTCTTTCGTGCGTGGGTTTAGCAGGTCATTGACGTTCGCCGGGAACGCAACGATATACTCGGGGACGTAGGAGTCGGTTTCCCAGACGGCTTCCATCGCGGCGAATTTCTGGGGTTGGGTTTCAGAGACATGGCGAGCATACTCATCGCCCTGAATCACCTGTAGTGGGGCCGTAATTAGGAGGACGACGAGCGCAATTTTCAGTGACTTCTCCCAGAAATCGATGTGTTCAATCGGGTATCCCCAGACGTGGTGTCGGAACACGTAGTAGGCGGCAACGCCGGCCATGAAGAGCGCGACCGACTCGACGGCCGCGTTCTGCATGTGGATGAACATATACGGAAACCTCGGATTGAGGTAGGCTGCGAGCGGGTCGGTAAGCTTCACAATTCGCTGGCCGTTCTCCACGGCGATTTCGAACCCACGCGGTGTCTGCATCCACGAGTTTGCGATGAGGATCCAGACGGCTGAGAGCCAGGTGCCGAGCCCGACGGCGATACTCGACAAGAAGTAGAGCCGGTCCGAAACACGATCGCGGCCGAAGACGAAGATACCGAGGAACGTCGCTTCAAGCATGAACGCCATCATCCCTTCGAGAGCGAGTGGACCACCGAACAGCTCCCCTGCGGTCGTCGAGAACGCGGCGAAGTTCGTTCCGAATTCGAACTCGAGGACGAGTCCGGTCACCGTTCCAACGACGAAGCTGACCGCAAAGATGCGGGTCCAGAACCGACGGAGCTGTTCATACACTGGCTGTTTGGTGCGAATCTCTTTCCATGTGAAATAGATGAGAAACGGTGCAAGTCCCATACTCATCACTGGGAAGATGATGTGAACGATCGTGGTGAGCGCAAACTGGAGTCGGCTCGCTAGAACCGGATCAACCACCGGTCTCACCTCGACAGATGGCGCTATTGGTTTGAACGATGATTCGTAGATTGGGTGAAAAATGGACCGCTGTCGGATAGAATGCCATCACTCCGACTTTGCGACTTCGGTACGTCAAACGAAGGCGGTGTCCTATGTATTGGGAATCCGCCTTCGACCCTTATATTGGGGAGTTTGATAAGTGGGTATGGAGCGTCGACAAGTCCTCAAGACAGCCGGAATTCTCGCAACAGGTGGCGTAACCAGTCTCGCAGGTTGTAGTTCTGGAAATGGTGATGGTAGCGGTGAGCCGACTACGACTGAGACAGAGGAGACGACCGGCGGTTCGGGAGGAGAAACGGCCGGTGGCTCGGGGGATCGAACACGGTTATGATGGTCACCGAAGGGAGCGAGTACTATTTCGATCCCATCGGTCTGTTCGTCGAATCCGGGGAGACAGTCACGTTCGAAATCCAGAGTGGGAGTCACTCGGCAACTGCCTACAAACAAGGAACGAGTTCAGCAGAGGTGACGCGGATCCCCGAGGGAGCTGAAACGTTCAATAGCGAAATCCTGAGTGAACAGGGCGCAACGTACGAGCATACGTTCGAGACTACGGGCACGTACGATTATTTCTGTATCCCGCACAAGTCCCTGGGGATGGTTGGTCGGATTGTCGTTGGCGAACCCGGCGGTCCCGCGGAGGGGAGTATGCCGCCGGACGGAGACGTTCCCGAAAGCCAGACCATCGTCGATCAAGGCAGCGTTTCGTACAGTTCCTTCTCCGGGTAGACGGACGCGTATACTGCGAGCTGTGCGCTCCGGAATCGCTTGTACACCATATGGCCGACATTGATTCTGCTTCGGACTTCCAGTATGGAGAGATACACTTCCGATGACGCTCGCACAAGGCTCGTGGCCGACATACACAGATGCTGTCCTCGATAGTGTTCGGCGAGAACGACGCGAGGTCGAACGCGAATGTCGAGCGTTCCAACGGTTTCGCCAGTGTATTCAGACCGTCGAAACACAGGCTCCACGGTTCGAACGGTCAGTTGTTGGAGTGAATCAGAGCCTTACATCCGCAGAGAAGTCGGTTCGCGATACCATCGAGCCGTGGTATCGTGAGACTGTGATGGCAGTCGACCACTACGGCGACGTGTACGGTGATTCGTTTGAGGCGAGCCTCAGTGCCGAATTCGGGATGGATGTGTTGCTCCTGATCTCAGAAGCGACTACGTTCTCACCGCTCATCAAACAACGACTCCTCGAGGCCACACAGCAGTGTATTGACAACCGGCGGGTCTTTCTAGAAACTCTCGAAGACGAATTCACCACGCTCAAAGACGCGCAATCCACAGTTCAGGAGATTCGAGAGGCGATAGCAGAACTTGATTCGACGGAATTACAGGCCCTCTCAGATACTGAACTGATCGACCGATACGACACCCTTCACACGTTGAATGATAAATGTCAGAGCTGGATCCAGCAACGGCAGGAGGAAATCCACGCTCATCGAATCGATCGGTCAGCAGATGCGGATGCCTACACTGATCTCTGTTCGTATCTCTATGAGGATCTGGAGGTTGATTATCCGGTATTGGGGACGTTTGTCGATATCTTGGAAATCATTTCCCAATATGAGTAGTTCCCTCTTTCACCACCTACTCAGTCGTCAGTGCCGGTTTCCAGCAAATCTACTTTGTTAACGGTTTTGTCTATCCGGTCACAACAGTACATATGGAATTCGACTTTGTGCGCTCGGTGGCTCCCCTCGTCGTAATTGTCGCCATCGCGGCGATTGCGCTCACGACCGTGATGACCTCCTCGACAGTCTTCATGATGGTTCTGCCCTCGATGATCGTCTTCTCAGTCATCGCGTTCTTCTTCGGGATGAAACACGGCGAATTCCGCGCCAGTCCGTAACAGGCTGACCCAGTAGCCGAAATTCGCCAGATTGCGGTCCATGCCAGCCCCCAGCTGTGTTGATTCCGATTCATTTCGATGACCGATTCGCAGTCCTGGCGACGGCTGATTCAACAGATTGGTGTTGAACCAACGGTAACAGTACGCCAAAGTTTGAGTAACTCACGGCGTCCAACACGGTGAAACGAAATCTCAACTCGGGGCTGTTCTGGCGGCGATGGCGAGGACGCGGCGACGCCCTTCTGAACGAATTCGGTTCTCTATGAAAATCAGGACAGTGAACGACAGCCGTCGCTCAGGAAAGGGTGTTCTCAGGCGACAGAACGTGCCTATCCGGGGTCGAACGAGTAGAACGCCTTGGCGAACGACCTCGCGGGCATAACTGGTCGGTCATCAGGGGCCTTTTCCGGGTGGTCGGCCCGCAGGAACACGTCCAACAGCACCCACGCGTTATACAGCATCACCGCGAACAGCCAGTAGAACACGCGTACGCTGAATTTCCGGCTTGTGGTCTTAGCGAGGAAATCGTTCTTGACAACGCGGTAGTTCGTCTCGATGGCCCAGCGTCGCGCGTAAATTTCCGCCCATGTCTTCGGGTCGTCCCCCGCCTCCTCGATGTTTGTGACGTACACGACCCACTCTCCAGTGGGTTCGGGCTCATCGGGCGTAGTGCTGTCCACGAAGTCGGTGAGGGCCGTCTGCTCGGCGTCGTCCTCTTGCTTCTCCTCGCCCCACGAGGAACGTTTGGCGAGCATCGTCACACGCAGACTCTCGTCCCGCGAGTTCGGGTTGATGATGTGGGACTTCGCCCCCGCGTCGCCTTCGAGCGACGCCACCCACTGCTTGATTTTCTTCCCAGCCTTGCGATACTGGACGATGAATGGCACATCTTGCCGGTCAAGCCACGAGAGCAAGCCGACATCGAGGAACTCCGAGTCCATGTACAGTCGCTTCACACTCAGAAGTTCCTTCGCGCGACGGACGAGATACATCGTGGCGGTGGTGAGGTTCCCTCGGTCTTTCAGCGTAAACGAAGCGAGCTTGACCGTCCGACCACGGGTACGGGCGCTGATGGTGATGTGTTTGTACGCCCACGTGGTGTTTTTGCTCTTCTTCGTGCCGACGACACCTTCGGGGATAATGAGATTCCCGTCGTCATCCTTCGACTGCGGGTAAAACGGCAGGTCGGTGCCGTCAATCATCACCTCCACGGGCCGGTTGAGCATCCCCGCGCCCTTGGCCACCTCGACAACAGTTTCAAAGACGCCCTCGAACTGCCCCATCCACTCGGTCGCCTCACGCGACGAGATGGCGTTGAAGTGCGTCGGGGCGCTCGGCGCGGTTTCGCCGTCGGCGTGGAATTCGTCGATGTTTTTCTCCGCGAAGTCACGCTCACGGCTGATGAGTGCCTGAAAGTCGAAGAACCAGTTGTCGTGGAACGTCGTGTTATCCGCGCGACCGAGGGAGAGGAGGTCGTACATCAGCGGACGGATGTGCTGGATGGCCTCGCACTTCTCGGTGGCGCTGATGTCCTTCGGGTCTTGGTCGGGGAGTTCCACGTCAAGCAGGCTTCCGCCAGCGGGCAGGCCCATGCTGAGCAGGTGGTCAGCCAGTTCGGGTCGGAAGTACTCCGCGATGACAGTCTCGGTAGCGTCTCGTTCGCGGTCTCCGAGGCGGTTCTGCCACCACTCGCGGAACGTGTCGCCGCTCGGGACGCCTTCAGTAAACCCGAGGAGTGCCGCGACCTTTGGGCGTCCATTCAGGTGCGAGGCGAGCCGGTGGAACGACTCGACGCCGACGATGCGCTGGTAGACGAACGCTTTCATCATCGTTGGCGCGTTGTAGCGCCGCCCGCTGGCGAAGTCGTGAGTGAACTTGTGGTCTCCGAGGAAGCCAGCGGTGGCGACGACCCACGGTTCGATACGCTCGTCGCGGCGGACGGACGGGTGAGTTTCGCCGCCCGGGTACTCCGGCTTGAAGAGTTCTTGTGGAGGGTGAAGATGCTCTCTGTCCGTCACTCATTTTGAGGTACGAGAAATCCCCTATAAGATAGTATGTATTTTGACATCGACCTGAGCGTACGGTGTCTGGCATATGTGGAGTAAAGAGTAATATCCGGTCAAGTACAATAGTGCGGTATGTCGGCCCTCCACCGGTGGTTCTCGGCGTCGGAAACTTGGAAGCGTCCCGTCGCCATCAGCATCGCAATCACCGTCCTCTATTCAATCGGTGTATTCGTGTATAGCCTCCTTCCAACCTCGAATGTTTCAATCTCAGGAACACTTTGGGACGCACTCGCATTATCTATGGCCTTCGGGCTCGTGACGATAGGGATTCCCGTTTTTCTCTGGCTTCGGTATGAAATTCGTAGCCCGGGGGCTCTGTTGGTAGGTATCCTCGTTTTCTGGCATATCCTCGTCTACATCCCACCAATTGGAAGTGGACAAGGGGATTCTCCCGGGTTCCTCTTCGTGTTTGTATGGGCACCATTTTATCTTGTTGCCTACGGTATTCTGGCGGCGGTAGAATACTGGCTTCGTGGTCGTGAATTCTCGCAGACTAGCACGATTGGTTGATTGGAAGATGCGCGTCGTGGTCTTCTCTTCTAATATTGGAAGAGCCGTGTTATGTCGCTGACGGCGATGAATCTTGCTGGAGAACTAAAGGAGGACACTCCAAACGGTTTAGAACACTCTTTTGGCTAAACGACCACAGAGGTGTGCAACAGTCCCAATCGCAAGGAGTCCCCCGGCAAAAGCGAGGAATATGAGCCACGTCGGAGAATCAGTACTCGGGGCAAGACGAGATGATACCCGATTAAATACACCAAGAGTCCACCAACCGGCCCTAACGAGAGGAGAACTGCCGTTCTGATGTCTTGACCGTTTACTGACGCGTAGAAGGCACTCACCCCGACGACGAGGAGGACACCCCCCATCACATACGCAGGTAGTTCTCCAAGTGATTGACCAGCCGTTTCAAACAGGAACCGTTCAGTCCCGAATGTTACCAGCGTTACAACTCCTAAGATTGCAGAGAGCCCACGATAGCCAATTCGAGGGGGCTTACCTGCCTTGTGGAGGTTGTTCAGGGCGTTCATATGTCAAAAGTACCACTCGTATGACCATATGCCTTCGGGTCATCCAGACTGAATTTCAAAGTCGCCGGTATAGTCGCTCCACTAAATATCAACACCACCTATCCGTCAAAGAACCAAACTTTGACCTACTGGTAATCCACTAGAGGCGGTTAACCACTATCGTTCAGTTAGATCCAGTCTTGGTCGTCGTGTAGAGCGTCTCTACGTGGAGTAGCCGGCGTACTCCATAAGCTGGTTGAAGATGTCCGTATCCATGACTGACCGATAGACCACACCAGTAAGCATCCCGCCGGGATAGAATGTGCCGTTCATTACGTGGTTGACCTTGTGACAGTGCATCAGGTAGATGCCGGGGTCTGCATCGGCAGTAAATTCGATCGTGTGTCGTTCAGCAGGGGCAACGTTCGTGACGTCCATGTCGTGTCGGGCAGCCTCCGGAATCGTCCCGCCGTCCTTTTCGACGCGCTGGAAGCGGTGGTTATGGATGTGCATCGGGTGCGACATGTACCCGCCGTTGACGAGATGGATACGAACTGAGTCGCCCTCGTCGACGATGATCGGGGACCCTTCTTCGGGATGCAGCGTCCGGGGCGCGCTCTTCCCGTTGACGGTAAACACGTCCGGATTTCGACTTGCCGAATTGTAGGTGAAGTCCGCCTCACCGGCCCACTTCCGTGGAACCCGTGAATCCCAGTCCTTGATCGTCATGAAGTATTCGCGGTCCGCCGGTTCGTAGCCCTCGGGATCGACTCGGTAGATCCCGTACATGCCCATGTCGATATGCCGGTGGGTCTGGAAGTGACAATGGTAGAAATGCGTTCCAGGGACGTTCGCGGGAATCTCGTAGGTGTGTGTCTCCCCTGGCGGAACCTGAATGCCGGTCGTCGTCGGGACGCCATCGTTCTCCCACGTCTTGCGAACACCGTGGAAGTGAATCGTGTGGGGACGTCGGCCATCGGTGTTGTCGAGTGTCACCTCCATCGCGTTACCCTCGGTCGTTCTGAGAATTGGGCCGGGGACGCTGGGGTCGTTGTCGTCAGCCTGGAACGCCCAGACGCGTGGGAATTCGACGGGCCCACCCATTGTATCGAGCGGGTGGACGGCATGGCGGGCCTGCTGAGTCCGCATCGTCACTTCGCCGCCCTGCTCGTCGACGTTGACGACTGTTGGGGGACTGGTGTAGGGGAGATCAGGCGAGTCAGTTTGTGCCTGCGTGGGGGTACCGCTCGTTGCTGCTGGCTCGTTGGCTCCGCCCGCAGAACAGCCTGCTAACGAAGCGATACCGGTCGCGCCAGTTGCCGCGAGAAACTCACGCCGGGACAGTCCGGTTCCGGGTGCGCCGAAACGTGTAGTCATGATACACTCGGCAGTTTGGTTGGCCTAAATATAGGGAGACTGCGATGTCCCGATTCACGGGACATCGCGTGGATATGTTCGGCAAAAGGTGAATGAAGATGGCGGCTTTTCACCTATACTTGTTCGCCGTTAGGAGCCCGAGATTGGGGCTAGAAAGCGATCAGATTTTTAGAGTCCGCCCGTGGACGACAGATAGACTCCTGCGAACTGCACCGCGTTATACGTCCCGTGAATCACAGCCGGCACTGTGAGGTTGTCCGTGTACTCGTACGCTGCTCCCAGTACTAAGGCCAGGACGAATGCGATACCGATGTACACCAGTTTGCCTTCCCCTGACAACGAGAAGAGATGGATCGATGCGAACAGAGCGCTTGCGAGAACGATTGCACGGGCCGGATGGAGACTTTCACGGAGGGTGCCCTGGACGAGGCCCCGGAACAACAGCTCTTCTCCTGGGCCGACCAACAGAAATTGGAGCGGGATCAATAGAAGGAAGACACTCGGATTTTGTCGCCCGACCTCGACGATTTGATTCTGAGCCGAGTTCAGACCGAGGGCCGTGATTACTGCGGACGCCAAAAAGAGCAACCCCAGGATCGCTATACTCCCCCCGACAATCACCGCCCCATCACGCTTGTCAGGCAGACGAACTGGAACGAATCCGAATCCGAGATCACGGCCTTTGAGATAGAGGATGGTGATGCCCCCAAACGTCACTCCTTGGAGGAAGAACGTACTCAAAACCAGCCTGAGGGCTGGACGTGACGCGAGGTCGACTCCGAACAACCCGACGACCGTCGCGACGGCAAGGATTACGAGAGCCCCTGCGACGTATGATCCATACGTGAGACCAATCGCCGAGGCGACAGACCGGAAACGAGATATCGACGACATTAATCAGATGTGAGCGTAGGGCTCCACCCTACAAGCTGGCTTCGATAGGTCGACTCCGGCGCTATTCATTCCAAGACTTCCCGCGGTAGTGATTTTGTTCATAGCTGATGTTCAGGTTCGACGAGGTTCGATCCAGCGAGGACTGTAATCGTCACGAGTACGAACGCGATCAGTGAGAGATTCGGAATCGTGAGTCCGAGTACCGGAGCCTGCCACTGGACGACTGCACAGGGACCAGCAAAGGTGCATGAGGCCTTCGTTGCTTGGAGTACGGAGTGATATCCCGCGATTGAAGCTCCCACCACGGATAGTGGCACGACTGTTCGCCAGACTGTGTTGTGACTTTCGAGGGCGGCAACGCCGAGAACGACGACGAGCGGATACATGAGGATACGTTGGTACCAGCAGAGGGTACACGGAACGAGACCGAGGCCGAGACTGAACCAGAGGCTTCCCAAGGTCGCAACCGCCGCGACGCCTGCCCCACCTGCAAGCCAGAATCGTCCGTCGGACATCCATGACTCAGTTTGACCCAGTTGCATCTTCGATCATCTGTCTTGTTCGCTCTTCGTTTCCGAGTGGATTGACCGTCGTGCCATCGATGAGGAGCGTGGGTGTGGCGTCGACATCGGTATCGCTCGCAGCCCTGTCAGTCGCCCGCAGCGCGTCGTCGTACTGATTTTCTTGGATCGCCGTGCGGATCGACGCTGTCTCGGAGACGCCTGCGGCCTGAGCAAACTCGACCAGTCTCTCGGCGGTCGCCCACTGGTCGCCTTCGGGTGGCTGATTCCGGAACACGTATTCGTGGAACGCCCAGTACGAGGCTGGGTTGGTGTTCCAGACGGCTAACCCGGCTTGGCCGGCTGCGGGTGCATCGGGGCCTAAAAACGGGTCGCCACCGATATATGCGAGATTGCGGAACTCAAGCGCGATCGTTCCTGGTTCCACGTAGTCCGTCACGAGTTGTGAAAGCATCTCCGTACTGAACTGGGCGCAGTACGGACACTTCCAGCTCCCGAAGTATGTGACCGTGACATCGGCATCAGCAGACCCCATCGTCGCATAACGGAAGTCTCCAGGCGAGTCGGGAATCGGGGCAGTGGTAACGGCACCCATATCACCTCCAGCATTCGCACCGCCCTCCGGTTCAGTACTCGTATTGTTAGAGAGAGCGGTGGCGCCGATCACGAAACCGGCAGTGGCGGCACCACCGCCGGCGAGGAGAAGCTGTCGGCGGGTCAGTCCTCCGACAGCAGCTCCGACACCTCCCTCGGAGAGCCGCTCTGAGAACGTGCGTGAATCGACGGCTGCGTCCGCCCGTTTGTAGTCCACACGTGAGAGGTCGTCGGGATGAGCGGCGAGCCAATGTCTGTAGAGGTGCTCGTCAGTCTCGTCACCGAGTTGTTCGCCACAATAATGGCAGGCGCTGTGAACGTTCCATGTGTGGTCACGCGCTGCTCCAGCTGTTTCGAATTGATCTGTACAGATCGGGCAAGTATGGGCAGTCATTCGTGATCACTACTCCAAGTGGCAGATTTCATAGGCCTCGTGTTGTGTTCTCGTAGTAAGCTCAATCGTCGGTATCTGTGGCATTGTTTTATACGCAAGGTGTCATTAGCGGCGGAGATATGCGACGAGGAAAGTCGTCAGGAGACAGAGGAGAATAAGAATTGCCACGCCGAGATGGGTCGTCACGATGATTGGTTGGAGATCCTCCGTGACGGTCAATCCTCCGAGGATAACCTGTAACGGAAGGAGGGCGAGAGCGGCCGTGGCCGACCATTTGACAATCGGGGTATTACGGTGTGTCACCCACGCTCCAAAGGTCGTGCCGACGATCAGAACTCCGGCCGTCATCGCCAGTCCACGGTGAGCCCACTCTGCGAAGATTTGGAGTGCAGAGTATGGCGAGTTAGCAATGATCTCGGGTTGAAGGAAGGGAACCCACGTCCCGTAGCAGGTCGGCCAATCGGGACAGGAAAGTCCAGCACCGATTGCACTAGTGTAGGCCCCGAGAAGCATCACGATATACGTCACTAGTAGCGTGAAACCGGCGATATGCCTGTACTCGACAGGAATCCGTGAAATCGTGGTTCGCAAGTAGTGCCAGCGAGCTCGGGCTTGAGACATAATATTGGGTAGGGACTCCGATTCGCGATGTGATGAGTTGATGTCTTGGAAACAAAGTGTTAGGCCGGATTCCCAGTGAGTGGGACACCGCCTGCTATTCATTGAGGAGCCGTCCCACGGCACTGTTAAGAAGACCCACGGTTTGTAGGGAAACCCCCTATACGCCGATAGTATGATGGCTCAAGAACATACCCAGAAACGATCAATTGATGAACGCGACCGTGAGGTGAAGTCTGCTAACGACAATACCTGTCCCGAGTGTCAGGGCCATATCACCCTGAATAGCGACAGCGGTGAGGCGACCTGCGAAAGCTGTGGGTTGGTTTTTGAAGATGATCCAATCGACCACGGCCCGGAGTGGCGTGCTTTCACGTCGGACGAACGCGATGAAAAGAGTCGGGTCGGTGCTCCCACGACGCAGCTGATGCACGATAAGGGCCTGAGTACGACTATCGGTTGGCAGGACAAAGATGCATACGGACAAGCCGTCTCCGGTCGCAAACGTGCTCAATTACAGCGCCTTCGGACGTGGGACGAGCGGTTCCGGACGAAGGATGCCCACGAGCGGAATCTCAAACAAGCGCTCGGGGAGATCAGCCGGATGGCGTCCGCTCTGGGACTTCCGGAATCGGTTCGGGAAACTGCAGGCGTCCTGTATCGGCGTGCTGTAGAGCAGAACCTGCTCCCCGGTCGCTCGATCGAAGGAATGTCGACGGCGTCCTTGTACGCGGCTGCCCGACAGCACGGTATGCCACGGCCGCTGAGTGAATTCGCCGACGTCAGCCGTGTCGAAAAAATCCGGATCCAGCGAGCGTACCGATATCTGTCTCGAGAACTCGGCCTCGAGATCAAGCCGGAGGACCCCACGCAATATATCCCGCAATTCGCATCATCGCTTGACGTGAGCGACGAAGCAGAACGGCGCTCGCGAGAACTGCTTGAGGTAGCTACGAATAATGCTGTCCACAGTGGGAAGAGTCCGGCCGGGTTGGCGGCTGCCGCTCTGTACGCTGCGACTCATCTCACGAATGAGCAACTCACACAGGAAACAGTGAGTGAGGTGGCTCATGTGAGTCGAGTCACAATCCGGAACCGGTATCAGGAGCTTCTTGAGGTGTACGCAGAGCATGGGTGACCGGCAAGTCTCTGCGGACGGAGGACAGCTACACAGTTACCAGTGATACAGTACCTACCATGAGTGAGTTCTCAATACAGACCGAAATTGAGGTATTAGAGTTGCTCGTTGACGGATCACCTTGTCATGTGATGGAAATCACGAACGCCGTCGATGGACACCCAATCACCATTGACCAAGCGTGTGCTCATCTCCATAGTGAGGACTGTATTGTTCCGCGTGGGAGGGGTCTCTACGAGATTACCGACGCGGGCGAACAACGACTCAAAACCCAGTACGAATCGTAACCACTTCACAACTGTGTCACTATGTTCGCTCTCTTTGGATGGAACGGCTGTCATGACTCTGAAACCACAAGCCTGGATGACGCCGTGGGATCGACGGGGTGCCTCGCTGGCAATCAGACATCATATCCCGTGGAATACCTATTATCGAATAATGGGAGATAATTCAGTGTCACCCGAGGACTCCCCAGAGTTGCAGGACGTCCTGGATGCACTGGATGATCCCGCATGTCGGGCTATTCTCCGGGAAACTATCGAACCAATGACTGCAAACGAACTCCTCGACGCATGTGACATCCCCAAGTCGACGCTGTATCGTAAATTAGAACTCCTCAGTTTCGCCTCCCTCGTCCGGGAACAGGAGACCATCAATCCTGGCGGTGGACGGGTCACCTACTACGAACGTTCGTTCGAGGACGTCACGATTTCGATGGACGACACAGGTGTGTTTACTGTGAATGTCGACCGGACGCCGCAATCCACCGACGAACGGCTTGCAGATATCTGGTCGATGATGGGGGACGAAGTATGAACAGCGTTATCACGGCCATTGCAGCTGTCAAATTAATCATCCTGCTTCTCGGTGGTGGGATTACCTATATCGCGTTTAAAGCTTATCGACGGACTGGTGAGCATTCGCTACGCGTTCTTGGTGTTGGGTTCGGTATCATCACATTCGGGGCAATCTTGACTGGTGTGGCCAATCAGTTCTTTTCTGTCGGATTGGCACTTGGCGTACTCATCAACAGTCTATTCGTTGCCCTTGGCCTCGCGGTCATTATGTATTCGCTGTATATCCAAAGATGAACCTCGTCCCGAACTTTACTGTGCCCGATCTCCATCGGGGTAGCTATCTAATCCTTCTCGGCGTGGGTTTGTTTGCTCTCACCGTTGTTAGCAGCGCACTGCTCGCCCCGGCGATTGGGACGGCCTCGGAAACAGATCAAACAGCCCGAACCTTGGTCGGGTCTCAGGGAGGTGGCCCAGGCTGGCACGAATACGGGAGCGTCTACCTCCTCAACGGTACGAACACGACATGGCGTGAATCTAGCGCTGAAAGCTATTTCGACGTGACAAAAACGGAGAATGGGACTGTCTTAGCTGGGTTCATGGACAGCGGATATACTTCGTGCGGACCGTACGAATCTCCCTGTACCCGGACGGGATTCCGAGTCATTGACCCCGGGCAACAGCCACAGGTGCTTTCGGAGTATAGCTTCCCGGTCCGAACGAACAAGAACAGCGAAGTCCACGATGTCGAACGACTTCAGACAGGAGAATACCTCGTGACGGATATGGAGTACGAGCGTATATTTACTGTCAGGAACGGCGAAGTCACGTGGCAGTGGAATGCGAGTTCGTTCTACGACGCCCCACAAGATCCGACGACGACCGACTGGCTGCACATCAACGACGTGGATGTCATCAGCACCGGGCGCTATCTTGTCTCAGTACGGAATGCAAACCAACTTCTCGTCATCGAGCGCGGTGAGGGTGTCGTCGACGTCATCAACGAGGACACGACCGATTCAAACGATGCCAACTGTCGGAAATCAGGCCAGTTAGCCGACTATGACAGTGATGGCGATATTCGATGTGGTGACCCCGACGTGCTCAACCACCAGCACAACCCTCAGTGGCTCGGGGATGATGCCGTCCTCGTCGCTGATAGCGAGAACGACCGTGTCGTCGAACTGCACCAAACCGAGGACGGGAATTGGGAACCTGCTTGGATTCTCGACAGTGCGGGAGATATTCCCTTGAACTGGCCTCGGGATGCGGACCGCCTCTCGAACGGGAACACGTTAATCACAGACACATTGAATCGTCGGCTCGTCGAAGTCAACGAATCTGGAAGGGTAGTTTGGAGTTTCCAAACCGAGCGTATTCCGTACGAAGCGGACCGGCTCCCGGTCGGTGAATCTGTCGGTGGGCCGATGTACACGAATAAGGGTGGTGACGTCGCTAGTCCTGATGCCGACGTGCCGGTTCTCTCATTATTACTGGTCGGCCTTCGAGCCATCATTCCCTCGACACCCTTCTGGTTTCGAGAGCCACAACTCGGAGTGACGGTTGTTTCGACACTGCTCATCGTCGGCGGGGGAATTGACAGTATTCGAAGCTAATCAATTCCCGGTATCATTCTCGATCACGTCCTTGAAGTATTCCAACTCGACGAGGGTGTGTTCGTAGGCTTCCTGTTCGATGTCTCCAAGGATGGGTAGCACCCCCTGAAGAACTCTCCCGAGGATTGTCGGTGGTACGCGGGCCCAGACGCGGTGGGAGAGGCGTGTTTGTCCGTCTGTCGGCTCGAGTTGTATGGTCCCTCCCTCTTCGACGGTGAACGCGAGCGGGAACGGGGGCAGGGTATACGTACACGTACCGATCCAACTGAACCGCCTCTCTTCGACGACATCACGGAGATCTGCCTTGATTATCCCTTTAACCGGTCCGACCCACTCCCGCTGATAGAATCGGAGCCCGTCCCGGAGTGGCTTCTTCGGATCCATGACGACCCATGTCCCGTCGTGATCTGGATTAGACTTTTCCCAGAGGGTTTCGAACTCCTCCAGAAACGACCAGACTGTTGCCGGTGACGCATCGATTCTGACCGCGGCGCTTGCTTCGATCATATTCTCTCAGTTTAGGGCCGATGCGATTGGGAGTGTATCCGAGTATACTCGGGGTTAATACTCACGGCAGCCCACGGACCACTATGCGATTCGCCTCTGGAGTTCTGGTCTGGAACGATGGGGCTCTCCATCCACTTGAGACTGCCATCGAAGACACTCCTGCCGTAACGATAGACACGACACACCAAATCAATCGAATTGGCGAGCAGTTCGTCGAGTTGAGTGCATTTTCGGGAGATATGGAAATGCTTGAACGACTTCTCGCAGCCGAAGAGTCGGTCCAAGATTTTGCCGTGACACGCGAGACTGGGCTCGCGTATATGGTGTACAGCCAGTCACCATCGATGACGAGCCTGTTCTACATCCTCACGGCGTATTCACTCGTCCTTGCTCCACCGATCGAATACACCGATGAATACACCGACCGAGGCATACGCCTCACCGTCGTCGGAACGGACTCCGCAATCACACAAATCACTGCGGACATCCCACCCGGAATCGACCTCTATCCAGAGCGCGTCGGTGAGTACGTTCCTGGCGGTGGCCAGCTTGAGGACCTGCTCACCGAGCGGCAACGCGACGTATTCGAAGCCGCCGTCAAGTTAGGTTACTACGAGGTTCCACGAGAAGCGACACACGAAGAGATTGCCGAGGCGGTTGAGCGAGCCCCCGCGACGGTCTCGGAACAACTCCAACGAATCGAAGCCAATCTGCTCCCACGCTATCTCGACAAAGAGGCTATCTAATGAGTCTCCCCCGAGTATACTCGGCGTTGACGCTACACTTCCACGTCACGGCGTTCCACTATGTCCAGGGATGACGCATCTGTTCTTGTCGTCGGAGGTTACGGCACTATCGGCCGGACTGTCTGTACTGAGCTCGCAGCCCGTACACAGAGAGAAATTCTCGCTGCAGGCCGATCTCCAAAAAAGGCACGCCGTTTTTCAGCGTCTGTCCATGGTGTCAAACCCCAGACGCTCGATGTCAGTGAGAGGACGGGCTATGCAGACGCTCTCGCCGGCGTGGGAATGGTAGTGATGTGCTTGGACCAAGATACACCACGGTTCGCGGAGGCCTGTCTCGAGCGCGGCATCGACTACGTCGACATCTCGCCGACGGACGCACTGCTCCAAGCGATCGAATCGTTCGATGATCTCGCTCGCAAACGGGAGGCGACCGCCGTACTCAGTGTCGGACTCTCCCCCGGAATGACGAATCTCTTCGTGGCTGAAGCAATAGCGGAACTCGATTCCGTCGACCGAGCGGACATCACCCTGTTGTTAGGTATCGGAGAGGCCTTCGGTCCAGATACAGTTAAATGGACCGTCGAGGACGCCCTTGGCCAGTTCTCGATTCGAGTTGACGGCGAGTCTATGTCGGTGGCCGGTTTGACTGACCCACGGCAGGTCGATATTCCTGGGTGGGGTCGACGTCGAGCGTACCGTGCAAATCTCGCTGATCAACATGTACTTGCTCGGACAACGGATATCCCAATAATCGAGAGTCGACTGTGTTACGACTCTCGTCTCGTCACGCGGTATCTGGCGCTATTACGTCGTACCGGACTGTATCAGCCAGCTGTATCGTTGCTCGGGGTTGATAGAATAGTTAACTTGACCGAGGCTGTCTGGTTCGGGTCCGACGAGTCAGTGGTCAAAACGAAGGTTCGTGGTCGGGCAAACGGCCGAGTAACGGATATCGAGCGGTGGATTCGAGGACCAGATCAGGCCCGTGCGACGGCACTGGTCACCGCTCGCGTCGTGGAGACGTTGGGCCCGTCACACCCGTCTGGTGTCCATCATATACAGGAGCTTTTCAGTAGCGCTGCGTTCTCTGATACCCTCCTTGAAGCCGGATACACTATCGGGCGGACAGTACAGCATGGAGGGCATGCCTGAGTGGCGATAGTCACTGACCGACTCTGTTGTACCGTCACTGGAGCCGGCGATAGCTGTCGTTAGTACCGAGGGCTTTATTATGGCGGAACAGCCCACCAGGCGTCGCGAGCAGAAGGAACTGACCAATTCCTGCATAGAATCCACCGTAGAACGTCATGAACTCCCTGCAACCACCCGGCGTAACGAACGTGTAGCCGATGCTATTTACTGTCGTCGTTGGCGCGGCGAGTGCTGCCAGCCCGATGACAAGGCCAGCCAGTCCACTCATCCCAAAGCAGGTCGACTACTCGCGTGTTGGCATTGATGCTCAAGGTACTCCCATCTGTCGGGCAGACATTACCCCTCCTCCCGAAGCCAGCTGAGGGCCTGATCGTGGTCTTTCATGTCGAAATATCGCATCTTGTCGGGCGAGACTGGCCAGATCGGTCGAATTGTACGCCACCAGTCGAACAGGAGTTTCGCCCATCGTGTATCGCCGACTGCGGCGTACCGATCAATATCGAAGTCGGGGCCGTACCGGAGATCGGGAATCACCCCGTGGAGGTGTGTGAGAAACGTCCCGAACGTCCAGTTCGGAACTTCCTCGTACACGTGGATGTGCCCGTACTGGTTGCTCTTTTCGACGAGGAGCGAGTACAGCTCTTGATAGCCCGTTCGCGTGCCCTTCCCGACGCGAATCGCAATGAGGTTCTCGTTCGTCTCGTCCAACACCTCGAACATTCGATTGGGTGCTGTGTGGGACATCGTTAGTGGGAGTGATTCGGCGTACCGACAGGGTCAGTATTGGGGTCGGCACGCCCGACGAGCTCGACGGTTGCGTGGTCGATCCCTCGATCCGTGAGATGATCGTGAACCCGTGACTGGATTCTCCGTTGCTCCTCCAGTGTGGTCGCCGTATCTGTCAGTCGGACGGTTGCGACGGTGAGTTGACTACACACCTGCCAGACGTGGAGATCCTCAATCTGGTCCACGCCATCGAGTGTCGTCAATTCATCCCGGAGTTCTTCGGACGACACCGGACTCCGTTCCAGCAGGATTGAGGTGCTTTCCCGGAGGACGTTCCCAGCCGATGCGAGTACCAGCAGCCCAATAAGTACGGCCGCCACAGGGTCTGCGATGGGGAGATCGAATACTGCGACGGCGGCGGTCGAGACGATTACCGCAACAGAGCCACCGGCGTCACCGAGCAGGTGGTAGAACGCCCCGCGCTCGTTGAGACTCATCTCACCACCCTGCAACACGTACACGGAGCCGATGTTTACCAGCAGGCCACCCGTCGCGATGATCAGCGTCAACTCTGGATTGATCGCCACCGGCTCGAGGAACCGCTGGTAGGACTCCCAGACGATGTATCCGACCATTGGAAGGAGCAAGACGCCGTTCAGGAAGGCCGCAACCGGCTCCAGTCGGTGGAGACCGTACGACCACGCCTCGCCACCCTCGAACCGTTCGGCGGTGTAGCTCGCCCCGAACGCCATCGCGTACGCAAGCATATCGAACAGCATATGGAGGGCGTCGCTGATGAGAGCGACCGACCCGAACAGGAGTCCACCAGCCAGTTCGATGACGAATCCGAGGAAGTTGACGACCGCGACGAGCGCAAGCCGGCGCGTACTGCCACTTGATTTAGACGGGAGGTTGTGCTCTGCGGTCTCCTCATCGGTATGCTCGTGAAAGGTCATGAGTCCACATTAGAGTGCTCTGTTGAATAGCGATCTAATCTGTCGATATCGCTGCTTTAGAAGGGTGAAGCCGAGGAACTCGATTCTGACTTATGGAAGTCGACCTCCTCGACTTCGTTGAACGGTGTCGTCACCTAGCCAAACAAGCGTTGGGGAAGCACGCGGGCGAGCCCGCCAGCGGCGGGTTCGCCCGCTGGATCCACGTCGTTCTACACTGCTTTCGGCTCGAAGAGGGCCATAGCTACCGTGAAACGCCGAATCGGCTGGAGTACATGGCTGAGATACGTGCTGTACTCGGGCTCGGTCGAGACGACCTTCCTGACCACAGCACGATCTACAAGTCGTTCGATCGGCTGAAAATGTGGGTGTGGCGGGCGCTGCTGCGCGTTTCCGCGCAGCAGCACCCGCAGTCTGGACACGCTGCTCTGGACAGCACGTTCTTCGACCGCCGGCGTGCGTCATCGTATTTCCGCCAGCGGGCAGGAAGCACGGTACAGACGCTGAAAGTAACGACTTTGACTGATGTGGAATCGCTTGCTGTTCTTGACGTCCACATCACAGCTCGGTGGAAACACGATACGAAGACCGGGCCGCAGGTCGTCCGCCGGAACGCGGACGACCTGCTGACCGTCGCCGCCGACAACGGATTTCAAGACTGGCACACCGAGTACGAGGTCGCCGCACACGACGTTGAGTACCTCGTTCACTACCGCGGATCGTCACCGAAAGCAGCCACAAACAACGCACTCATTCGGGCAAAAGGCTACTCTCAGCGCTGGATGGCCGAAACCTCGTACTCGACAACCAAGCGCTCGCTCGGCGATGCCGTGCGAGCGCTGGGCTGGTATCGACAGTTTCGTGAGATCGTCCTGATGTTCGCCATCATCAACATAGAACCACTGTGTGAGCCGCTGTAACCGTGACTCAGCATCTATTCAACAGAGCACATTAGAGGGGGTTCTATTTCGAATCTGAGGATTCCGGGTGTTCCTGGGTAGATTCCTGGGCCCCGTCTTCGCTCGTCACCATCGAATCCTGCTCCGTTGATTCAGTGCTATCCGAAGAGGTACTCTCCCCATCGGCCCCCTCCGATTTTGGTTCGGATCGCTCCGACTCTTCGTAGAGCGATGTATCTTGGGCGGAGGAGCCAGCGAAATCGAGCGGACGAAGCCAGATGAACCAAACGACAAATACGGTTGTGCCATAGCCGACGATCCACACGAGATCAGCGACGCCAGAGAGATTCGCCTGTTCGAGGGTGTATACCAACAAACCGGGGCCGATGAGCCCAACGAGCACAACGAGGACGGCAAACTGGGGAGACGAGAGTCCGAACGGGTATTGCTGCTGGTCTGCCTCCGTATGGGACGTTGTGTTTCCCTCGTTCTCAGCACCCATCTTACCCCTCCGAAGCGTTGGTTTCGGTGTCTGTGTCTGGCGTGATTCGAGAGAGTCGCATCGCGTTCCCGGTAACGGCCGTCGTCATCCCGGCATCCCCAGCGAGGACAGCGAGCCAAATCGGGACGTATCCGAACGGGACTGCGACCGCCAGCCCGGCTTTGACAGCGAGACTCGACCAGATGTTCTGCCGGATGACACCGTTCGCATCGTTTGCGAGTTCGTAGAGGTACGGAAGCTTCGCGAGGTCATCACCCATCAGGGCGATGTCCGCGGTCTCCAATGCGGTATCAGTCCCGGCAGCCCCCATCGCCACGCCGACTGTGGCGGTGGCGAGCGCCGGTGCGTCATTGATTCCGTCTCCGACCATCGCAACGCCGTCGTACTCCTCGACGAGCTCTTCGATCGCCGTCACCTTGTCCTCGGGGAGTAATTCGGCCTGGTACTCGTCGACGCCGACCTGCTCGGCGATCGCGCGGGCAGTCCGCTCGTTGTCCCCCGTCAGCATAACCGTTCGGGAGACACCGAGTTGTTTCAATCGAGTGACCGTTCGCTTCGCCTCCGGACGGATCTCGTCGGCGACCGCGATGACGCCCTCAAGCTCGTCTTCGGTCCCAACGAGGACGACGGTCTTGCCTTCAGCCTGGAGTTCAGGGACGGTCTCTTCGAGAAGATCGAGACAGTTGTTCCGGTCACACATCTGCTGGGCTGTCTGTGTCACGACGCCACCGTCGGTCGTCGCGTGAACGTGCGACAGATCGAACTCTAACTCCTCAAACAGACCCGGCTTGCCTGCGAAGTGAGGAGTCCCGTCGAGATCGGCACGCACGCCCTTTCCGGTGATGCTCTCGAAGTCATCGACCTCGCGCTCGGCAACCCCTGCGCTGCCGGCTTCGGCGACGATTGCCTCGCCGATGGGGTGTTCACTCCGTTGCTCGAGCCCGCGTGCACACCGGAGCACGTCCTCCTTTGAGTTCCCGTTCAGGGGAACGACGTCCGTGACGGTGAGTTCACCCTTCGTGAGCGTTCCCGTCTTGTCGAACGCGACGACGTCGACCGCACCCATCGCTTCGAGGTGATTGCCGCCCTTAATGAGGACGCCGTTCTTCGCGGCACTCGTAATTCCCGACACCACTGAGACAGGCGTCGAGATGACGAACGCACAGGGACAGGCCAACACCAACAGCGTCAGTCCGTAGACGACGGCCGTGGACCAGGTCGTGCCGAAGATGTACGGGCTTGCTACCGTCGTCAGGATGGCGAAGCCGACGACGACTGGCGTGTAGTACGTCGAGAAGCGCTCAACAAACTGCTCGCGTTCGGTCTTGTTCGACTGGGCGTCCTCAACCATCTCCACGATGCGGGAGAGCGTGTTGTCGCCGGCCTCGGAGGTGACCTCGACCTCGAGATACCCCTCCTCGTTGATAGTGCCGGCGTACACCTCGTCGCCCGTCGTCTTGTCGACAGGGACGCTTTCACCCGTGATCGGTGCCTGGTTGACGGCGCTCTCACCGTCGACGACGCTTCCGTCCATCGGGATTTTCTCCCCTGGCTTGACGACGACGATGTCTCCCACGGCGACCTCGTCGACGGGAATCGTCTCCGTGCTCCCGTTCCGCTTGACGGTTGCTTCATCCGGTGAGAGATCCATTAGTTCGCGGAGGGAGTTTCGGGCACGGTCCATCGAGTAGCGCTCCAGCAGTTCCGCGATGCTGAACAGGAACGCGAGGGTGGCGGCCTCGAAGTAGAGTGCCTCACCGAAGACAAGACTCGCAACGAGTGCGCCGAGGATAGCCACCGACATCAGGAAGTCGATATCGAGGTTCAGATTCCGCGCCGAGTAGTAGCCGTTGCGAAGGATCTCCTGGCCGCCGGTGGCCACTGCAATCAGAAACAGGACGTCAGCGACCAGTAGATCCGTCCCGAGAAGACCTGCGATCTGTATATTCTGGCCGGTCAGGAAGAACTCGAAGAGTAAGCCGAGGGCGACGAATCCACCGCTCACCCACGTTTTGAGTGCGCGCGAACTCGTCCAGATGCTCTCGCGCTCTCCGCTCGCTTCCTGACGCCCCGATTCGTCGCCTGTCGTATCCGTGACCTCGTACCCAGCGCTTTCGATCGCGTCGATGACGTCAGCATCCCCAGCCCGCGACGAGTCGTACGTGACGACGACGGTTCCGGTCGTCGGCTGCGTCTCGTATGTTGTCACTCCACCAACCCGGTCAAGGGCGTTTTCGATTTTGCCCGCACACGACGGACAATCCATCTCCGGAACCGTGAATTTCGAGGTGACCTCGCCAGTGTCCTCCACCGTGTACCCGGCCTTTTGAACCCGGTCTTCGATCGCGGTGGCACTCGTTTGCTCGCCGTCGTACGAGACGGTCAACGTCCCTGTTGTCACTTGCGGGTCGACGCTCCGGATTCCGTCCAGTTTTTCGACGCTGTTTTCGACCTTTCCTGCGCAGGATGGGCAGTCCATCTCCGGGACGGAGAACTGTGCAACGTCTCCCTGGTCTATCGATGGGACAATGTCATCACCATCTTGTCCAGTGTGCTTGTCGTGCTCGTGATCCTTGTGATCGTGGTCATGTGTATGACCCTGCTCGTGAGAATCCGCTCCGTGGTCGTGGGTGTGATCCGGTGGTTCACCACTCCCGTCGTGGGATTCCTCGTCAGGTGAGGTCATTACGTCCTGCTAGCTACTACAGACTTATTAAATCGGCTGCTACCAAAACCCCTTATTATGGCAGCATCTAATAAAGTATTCGGGCCGAGTTATTAAATCGGCCGATAATCCGTCCCATTCCCCTGACCTAAGTCCGGATTGGTCGATACTCGCCGTGTTTGATCTCGAGGAGAAGCGTACGGACTCCACACACGATGAGACCGGCGCTGACCACATCACCATTGGTACTCATCGGACTCATTATCGCCCCTTACCGATTCTGATGGCAAGTAGAACCACGAACGTGATCTCTCTCTCTTGTTGTAGCGAATTCTACTGTAGTACGGTCCCTCAATCAGATGTTGTTTCCGATGTCTCCGCTGTCGTTACCGTGGCGCGGGTTTCCCTCCGAACGAAGCCTACCCAGACAAGTGCACCAACGAGACACAGGATGCCAGCGATCGCAATTGATTGACCGCGGATTGTCGTCCCGGTCTGGTTCTGTGTGATCAACAAGACACCGAGACCGACAAGGATGAGTCCTTGAACACCTGCTGCTTTCGCTGGTTCAGCGATATACTCCGCCTCTGTGAGAATGCCAGCGACAGATCCGACGAACAACAACAGTCCCGCAACAGAGACAGGCCGAAGCCCGAGGACGACACCGACCTCCGAGAGAGCAAATCCAATCGCGACGAAGAGTGGCCATGGACTCGATCCGGTGAAGGTTGCGTCCGAGTCAGATTGATCGCTCATTATCTCGAATTGAGCTTCACGATATAATAAATCGTCTGTTATTGATCCCCTCATCGTTACTAGAATATGGCCGTGATTCAGCCGTTAGTTAATATTCGCGCGATATAACGTCTCACTCTTAACCAGGTAGTGCTCCATAGTCCCGATTCTCCGCGATATCCCATCTTACGGTCAAATGGTTTTATAAGGTGCTCTGCCTACTCTTTTCTATGTGTATCTACTGCGACGCCTACGAAGAAGACCGAGAAGCGGAGAGTCAGTCTCCGGTCGAGGACAACCACTCTGAACAAAAGGCTACTTCCACGCCGTCAAAGGGAGTGTATGCACAACTTCGGTCTTCGCTAGGAGATCTGTTGTAACCGACCATTCTGCCCACTGATATCGCCACGAAGTCGATACACGAGCGGAGTAGTTCGAACGTCGAACCAGAACGGTTTCAACGCTGACTGGCCTACGGCCGATTAACAGCTTTCGAGAGTATGTCATACGAAGGCACTACGGTTCCACGGCGTGACTCACCTGCAGGGGAGTGTGATTACTGTGGGCATCCGTTCCCAACGACCGACCGCCTCGTCCTCCACAAAGGCTTAGAACATCCCCAAGAGTTGGATGTCGACGAGGAAGACGCATTCCTCTCTGCTCGAGCGGACGAAGAAGACGAGTTACGCACGCTGCGTCTGAAAGCACTTGGAGCCCTTGTGCTCCTGTACTTCGGTTTCTTATTCCTATATGCCATCGTCGCCTGACTCAGACACGAACTCTGGAGCACGCAGAGAGGGGCACACAGAGTCAGGGCCAGAGTCGAGACTCCATAATTGGGTCGTATCGAACACAAAGCTCAGACTCCTGGTTCAGTTTGTAACCTGGGTCTCGGTATTGACGCTGTTTGCCGAAACAGTCGCTGCCGGGAACGGAATGACGCTCTCGAAGCAGCCACGGGATACACTTGCCATTCCCCGATGGCTGTATCTCGCCACTGGCGGCGCTACGATTGGCGCCTCTGCCCTGCTTGCAAGTTTCGTCACTGATCGGGCGTTTATCCGTTATCTCCACAGCTGGTCGTTTCCTGGTCCAACAATTGATGACTGGCGAACACCTAGTGTGTGGATCGGACGTGGACTCGGAATCGTCGTCCTCGGACTGGCAGTGTACCTCGGAGTGACGGGCCCACAACTCCCGACAGCGAGCTTCACCATCCTCGTCACGTTCGTCGTCGTTCGTGCAGGCTTGCCGATGCTCACGTATCTCGGAGGCAATCTCTGGCCAGTGCTGAACCCCTGGCGAGGAATCGTCTCGCTACTCCCAACTGGATACCGGACGTATCCAGAAGAATTAGCCCGATGGCCAGCTGTTGGTGGCCTATTACTTCTCGTGTGGATTGAGGTGGTTTTCCCTGTCAGCACGATTCCGTCAACTCTTTCGATTGCGATCCTCGGCTACAGTGTCGTCACAATTGCAGGCGCTGTACTCGTCGGTCCCAACGCATGGTTCGGGAACGCAGATCCGTTATCCGTCCTGTTCCGATTTTTCGGGGCTGTCGCTCCTGTAAAACGGCGGGATGGGAAGCTCACCGTAAAACTGCCCGGTAGCGACCTGACTGATTCAGACGTAATCACGGACACCTCCGATGTCGCGTTCGTCATTGCGCTAATCTGGGAGCTCACGTACAGCGGCTTCATCACGACGCAGACGGGCGCAGCAACTATCGAGGCACTCGTCAGCCTCTCTAATATTGGAGTGGGAGCCGTACAGATTCGTGCGATTCTCATCTACACACTCCTTTTCGTCAGTGGCTACGTCGTTTTCTTCGCCGCGTATTGGTATGCTGGTATACTCTCTCGGCGACGGACTGGGACATACATTACAGCAAAACGCATCGCCTTTCGGTTTGCACCCTCGCTATTGGCCATCGCAGCGGGATATCACCTCGCTCACTACACCGGACTGGCCGTATCCCTCAGTCCAGCCCTAGGGATGGCGATTGTCTCCCCACTGTCGCCCCCAGCGAATCCCCTGACATTATCTCCACCTGGATGGTTCGAGGGCTTGAGTATCGCCTACGTGCTCGTCGGGCATCTCCTCGCTATCTGGGCAGCGCACGCGACCGCCTACGAACTCTTCTCGAGTCGTCTCGTCGCGATCCGGAGCCAGTACCCGTTCATTATTGTGATGATCGGTTACACCGTCATTAGCCTCTGGATTCTCTCACTTCCCGGAGCGACGCCCCCTTATCTACCCTGATTCTGGTGGTTTCGAGGGGACCACTGGTCGCACACTATGGTCAGAGCGTGACCAGAAAGGGATCACTCGACAGTGAACTCAATCGGCTCCATATCGAGGAACGCGGTTTCGTAGCCATCGTGCCGCGCCAGTTGAGGTGGTGTCTCTACGGTGATTCTGACCGTATCGCCCGTCTTGAGTTCATCAAGACCCATCCCATAGAAACTCCCGAGGTCGGGATCGAGAGACGCTTGGAGTGTCCCTTGTGTGATTGTGTCTCCTCCTCGGTTGAGTGTTGCTGAAAGAGCCATCCTCGGGAGCATCACGCGATTGTAAGGTGTTCGAGGAGAGACGATCAGGAAGGGACCGTCACTATCGCTAAACCGATGGTCACCGTCAACGAGAGCAACGACTATCGTCGCATCACCGGATTGCCCTTCATGGAGAAGTCGACCAGGAAGGTCGGATTTTGTCGGTACGACCGGTTCAGGGACCATTTCCATGTCCATTAGATCAACTGTCCCACGGGTGCCTGCTTTGTCGCCTAACCGGCGAATCTCCAAATTGTACGTCTCATCCGTATCGAACGTGAACTGCATCGTGGCAGACTGTCCCTCTGTAAATCGCCCATGGAATGGATTCGTACGAGCTGTCTGCAAGGGGCCGACCTGGAGCGTCACATCGTACTGTCCTTCCCCCGGGAGAGCGATATTGTCGCCGTAGTGGAACCCCATATTCGGCGAGATCATCGGCCAGAGGTTGGTCGAGGACACTCGACCGTCGCTGTTACTGATTTCGACAGAGACGTCGACCGGGAGGATCGTCTCCGTCTCGGTGTCCCAGACACTCGCCATCAGATGCACCGAATCATCCGACTGAACGACGACTTTCGTCTTTCGTGAGCCAGTGAGGTTCCAGAAACGGTGCGGGAAGGAGTGCATCAGTGCAAATCCGAGACTGCCTGCCGTCGTCGTTCCGTACATTCCCATCCCTTCGATGATTGCCGGATAGTAGACCGCGTCAGGTCGATCCTCCACGAGCGGAGGATCACGCCATGCAGACTGCGTCTCGAATCCGAGCCGCCCCAGGCAACCAGACAGCACTAGGCCACCTGAGAGAGCAGTCCCCTGTTTGAGAAACGTTCGCCGATTCATATGCCCCTCTGAGATACTATGTTTGGTAGATTCATTGAGTCGACCTCGCTGTCGTCAACCGGGAGTTTCTGTAACTGCCAGCCTCGGCCATTCTGTGACTGTCTACGCCAGGCGAACGACGAATCCGGTGAGTACCAGGAGTGAGACAACGCCAAGTAACGTCACCAGTAGGAGGTGCTTCTCTTCCATAGGTTTGGCTTCGGTTGGGATTCTAAAGACACCTTTGAAACTACAACGTCACCTGCACATCTGGCATATCAACGAAGGCTGTCTCGTACCCTTCATGGCGAGCTGTTTGTGGGGGCGAATCGACCGTGATCGTAAGGTCATCACCCGACTGGACGTCCGAGACGACGGCGCCGTAGTGATACCGTAGCTCGGGATCGATCGTCGCCTGCAGAATGCCGTCGAATACCGACGTACCGTTCCGCCGCAGTCCCCCGATAGCGACATCATCGGCAGCATCGTGCGATTGTAGGGCGTGCGTGGTGATACTGCAAGATACGTCTGTTCCTCGTCACCACCGAAACGTGACGCGTCTTCGAGGATCGTAACCACGAACTTCGCATCCCCACTCATCCCCGAACCACGAACGTCCCCAGGGAGCGCGTCAGGTGTCGGCACTTGCGAGTTCGGTAACATCTCCATGTCCATCAGGTCGACAGCACCCTCCGTGCCTTCCCTGTCGTCGGGGATGTCCGTGTATGAGATCTCGTTGAGCGCCGATTCGCTGAACTCGAACTCGAACGTGAACGATGCGTTCCCCTGATTCTCAGCCAGCGACCCAGTCCGTCGCGTCGACGGCCCGCCGATGCTCACCTCGACAGTGTACGTGCCGTCGCCCTGGAGTTGTGCGTTATCACCGAAGTGAAAACCCATCGGCTGGGAGAGCATCGGCCACGGCGCGAACTGATCAATCGACTCCCCGTTCTGTGTAATCGTGAGCTGCGGGTTGATATCGGGTGGGATAATCCCCGTCTGTGTCTCCCAAACGACCGGCATGAGATGGATCGAGTCCTCGGGTTGAATCTCGACCTTCGTGATTCCATTCGGCTTCATCAGCCAGAACCGGTGCGCATACGAGTACGTGAGTGCACACTTGTACCCGCCCTGTTCTTTCATTCCAGGCATTTTCATGCCCTCGTAGTGGGTCGGATAGTAGACTGCGTCCGGGCGGTTTTCGGGGAGCGGTGGCGCCTGCGCTGATCGCGTCTCGAACAGGCCGGTACAACCCGCGAGCCCCATGAGTGACGTGCCCCGACCGCTCGAAGTACGTCACGACGATTCATGCGTCACCTCCTGTGCGTCCCCAGTCGGCTGGGCAGGTGGCAGCGCGCGCAACGACCGCGGAGGGACGAGAAAATTACCGCGCCGCTCAGTACGGATGTACTGTAGGATGCCGTTGTTGTTCCGTTGACCGACGGCTGACTGCTCGGTGACATCAGTTCCGTTCATCGCTTCTCTCGTGTCGACGAAATCGGTGATCCCTCGCTGGAGCGCGAGGAAATGGAGGCTGGCAGTTCCACCATCAGTTGAATCGAAGTCGCGCCGCAGGATGAGGGGCGAATCATCATCGTCGCGAGCGCGGGCAGATTTCTGGGAGTGACCGACGACGCCCATCTCGCGGGCCGTCTCATCCGTTGGCTGACAGTCGTCGATTTTGCTACTGTCGCCGAGATTGTCGCCGGCACCTTCAATAACGTCGTTCTCGGCGTGATACGGGCAGAACATCTTCGCCTCACGCTGCCAGCGGTCGTCTTGGTTGTACCACTGGTTGAGGTTCAGTCGGAGCTTGGAGATATGTTGAGTCGTGCCACCGGTGAACGGTCCCGACTGGATCGTCACGCGATCTTCACTGGCCTGGTTCTTTTTGAATCCCGATTTGAATCCCATAAACAGGGGTGCGTCCTCCGGGACTTTGTCGGCCGGAATACCCTCCGCATCGTCTGCATTCTCCGCCGGGAGTCCATCCCCGATAAATCCAGTTCGGCGGTCGGCGAGTGAGAAGACATCGGTCAGTGCAGCGACAGGCTGATCGACACCGTTGAGGGTCGATTTGTTCCCTTTGAGGGCTTCTTCGGCACCGAGCACCACCTGTGCCGTGTTACTTGCGAGATGGACGACCGCATCGGGCGTATCGAACTCGGGTTCCTCAAACGGAGCAAGTGCTTCCGGATCGGGGAGGTCAACGTCGTCGGGAAGCGAATCGTCGAATCGGTCGAAGTATGCCGAAGAATAACTCACCGTGAGCAATAACCCGTCCCCGCTTCGTTCGTAGGCGTGTTCGATACCACGGAGAGCTGTCTCAACCTGTTCACGGTCGTCTTCGTTCGGTTGTCCGTCTCGTCGGTAATTCAAATAGAGGAGCACACGATGGCTCGGAGCGATGACGTTCCCATGGTCGTCCTGTGGGAGGACCTCATTCCAAGCGTGTTGACGTTGTGGATACGACGAGAGATCGTCCGGGCCCATCGGGACATCGACCTCTTCACGGCCTAGACAGGCACTAAATGCCGCTGCTCCTCCGATAGCGATGGCCGACTTGAGGAATTCTCGGCGAGGGATACCTCTCTCATCACTCATTACCCGACAGTTAGGCAGTCAACGGAAAAGCGGTTCTGGTAGAGTTCTTGAATCCCCCCTCAAGGCCGGTAGCGGACTATCTGGTGAAGAGCTTCTTCACCAAGTTCCACCCGATAAATCGGGAGGTCCGCTCGCGGTATTCATCGTATTCCTGGCCATACCGCTCTCGCAGCCACGGTTCCTCGGCAAACGGGAACAGTGCGTACACAAGGATGGTCAAGATGCCGTGTACAGCCAGTTTCCGGGAGTTCACTGCAATGATCGCGCCGACGATGAACGTAATGAAGCCCACGCTCTGTGGGTTACGCGTGTACTGGTAGATACCGTCCGTCCGAAGTTCCCCTTCTCTTCCACTGCTTTCCATCCACCCGAGTTCGAAGAGGGTGGAGAGGGCAAATCCCATCCCGATTGCGGCGATACCGCTACCTGCGAGTTTGTTCCAGCGTTCGGTGAAGATGAACGAGTCTTGATCGAGCGCGGCCAGCACGGGAAACACAGCGAACACGACGGAGAGCGCTGACCAATTGAACCACTACCGCCACGAGTTGTCGCCGATGGGACACACCCGACGGTCAGGATGCACCGCACTGATGGCATACCCGAGAATCAGCTTGGCATCCGCGACGACCGCCGTCAGCAGCGCGCGATCTGAGAACGAGAACATATGTGTATGTCGTGATTCTGAAGGACAAAAAGTGAGTCAATCGTGGTTCATACCTGAGACTGCACCCACTGAAGAGGTTTGAAACCACCAACCACACTCTACAATTCTAATATCTGGGGATAATTCGAATCGACGTTCTCAGGTAACTGCGTTTCAAATTCAGACCACATGGCGGGATTTGTCCCACTTCATAGTGGGTTCATCGATCCGTGGTCCCTTCCGTTGCTCGCGGTGATCACCATCGCAGCTGCTGGTACAGCGGTGCTTCTGGGACTTGCGATCGGCGCGTTCGTTCAGCGCCAATCCCGTCCATATCTGTTAGTCGTCGCTGCGATAGCTGCCCTCTTTGGACGCTCTGCAGTTGCGGGGATCACCATCGTCGGCCTGTTTTCACAAGCCGAGCATCACCTTCTCGAACACGGACTTGATGTCATTCTTGTCGCGCTCGTCATTGCTGCGGTCTATCACTCTCGAACTATTTCGAACGAGACCAATTTGGATACATGACACACCAACGTGACCGGATTCACGAGTGTATTGCCACCCACCCTGGAGAACACTTCAACGCACTCACGCGGAGACTAGACCTCGCACCAGGACAGGTACAGTACCATCTCAGGGAACTCCAGAATCAAGAGAGAGTAGTCGAATTACCTCTCTATGGCCGGACCCACTATTACACACCTGAATATGATGCGTGGGAGCGGGGAGCAATCGCTGTCATTCGCCGGGAAACAGCACGCGACATTTTATTCTGCGTTCTCGAACAGGGGCCATCCAGACCGGACGCTGTCACAGAGTCTCTCGGGATTGCTCGGGGGACTCTCGAGTGGCACTTGAATCATTTGATGGAGCAAAATCTCATCGAGAAACACCGAGATGTCAATAATCACGTGACGCTGGTCGCAGCCACGCCGACTGAAACCGCTCGTCTCCTCGAAGAGATTACACCCTCGCTGCCCGATCGGATGATCGACCGGTTCACCCGCCTCGTCGATAACCTACTGGCGGAGGGCTCGTGACGAGTTTGCGGATGTGTTTCGTCGGAACGAGAACTTGATTGTTCGATTACTTCACTCGAACTGTCCCGACCATCCCAGAACTCTCGTGTGGGATACAAAAGTACCCGTACGTTCCAGGTTGATCGAACGTGTGCTCGTAGTTCTCGCCCGGAGCGATGAGTCCCTCGGTGACCCGATTCCTCGCAACACGCTCTGACTCGAAGCCACCACTTGCGAAGTACGCGGCGTCGTCTGGAATCTCGTCTTCATAGGCTGTGACCGTGTGATCGATGTCACTCTCGTTCGTCCATGTAACCGTCTCACCAGGTTCGATCGTCGCGGTCTTCGGCTCAAATTTGAGATCACCGGGCATCGTGACAGTCTGGGCCGATGATGACTGTCCACCTAGACACCCGGCGGTGCTGAGAGTCGCTAGGGTCGCGGTGCTGAGCCGCAATATCGATCGTCGGTTGTAGAACTTCGAGACCATTGTAACGGAAACGAGTGTTATCCTATTAGAGGACAACGAAGAGATCGGTCACGTACATGATGGCGAGGCCGAACAGGAACGCGAGCAGGTTCGTCGCGCTCGCCACGCGACCGCCGGCATCGCGAACCATTCGCGCGATCTCCCAGTCGACCTGCAGGATTGCGCCAACCCCGATCGCGAGGAAGAAGGCCCCGATCGTCGGCGAGTATGCAAGACTACCGATCCAGCCCCCGAGGATGACGGGTGCGCCGGCGATGACGCCGAGTGCGGCGAAGTGCTTGAGCGAAGGGCGTTCCCCGCGGGCGACCGGCGCGACGACAGCCGGACCTTCCGTCACGTTGTGGAGCATGAACCCGATCACGAGGAATGCGCCGAGTGACACGCGCCCGAGTGCGAACGAACTCCCGATAGCAAGTCCTTCCGCAAGGTTGTGCAGGCCGATCCCTATCGCGACCAGATAGGCGATCCAGAGGCCGCTACTCGCCCGACTGTCACCAGCAGCGACACGGCCCTCACGCCACGCACTGATCGCCTGTACGAGTAATAGTGCGCCGAATATCCCGAAGACGACCAAGAGGTTGCCCTCGTATGCGCCTGGAATCCTCTCGGCGAGCTCGAACGCCTCAAACCCGGCGTCGAACGCCAAGAAGCCCAGTACGCCGGCCGCAAACAGGAGCACGGCGTGCAGCCACCGATCGCTCATCGTCTTGATGTAGGGGAACCACAGCATCCCTAATGCGACTGGGATCACGCCCACGAACAGCCCGATGACTGCAAGCGTCCCGAGCAGCCCGAGGCTAAACCCGGGTGATTGACTCGGCGCGACGATCGTATTATGGAACGTTGCTCCATCAGATAGTACGAGGGTGACTCCGAGGTCCCACCCCGGATTCCAGTGATACGGAATCACGATCTGTGCGCTCTCCATCGGGGCGAGTGTTTGGTCACCACCGGCTCCTTCGACTCGGAAATCCCAGTAGGCCTCGTCGACGAGAACCTGTGATATCGTCACAGATTCGGGCCCGTTGTTCGTCACGTGCAGGACGACCGTTTCGTCGCTCGGAAGAGTCGTGTGCGTGATCGTCACGTCGGGAAGTGGTTCGCCGCTCTGAACTCCGGCGAGCGGGGACGTGAATGCGAACACACCCAGGACGAGTACGAGCAACACGATCGGGAGTAACGCGCTGACCCATCGCGGAAGCCCGAGCGGTTGTGTGATCTCTTCGTCAGCCGTTACACCACCGTCCGTCGTCGTGTCTCGTGTCTTATCCGCCATGTTAGACCACCTCGAAGAAGCTCATCCAGCCGAGTTCGGCGAACTCAGACTGGTGGGCGTGGAACATGTACAGGCCCGGCTCATGATCGGAGTAGTCAATCTCGATGATACCACGCTGCGCCTGGCATTGCATGATCGTGTCCACGGTCTTATTCGTCGGCGTCAGCGTCGTCCCGTGGTCGTAGTAGTCGAAGAACTGCGAATGCGTGTGGAACGAGTTGATGAGGTCGAACTCCGTTGCATTGGAGAGGTACACGCGCTGGCGTTGGTTCTTGTCGATCTGGATGGGGCGTTTCGTCTCACCCGCCGTCCAGTTGCCCTCGCCGTCGGTGTCACCGACTCCGTATCCGAACGCTCGTGTGTTCGCCGCGTAGACCTCGTTACCGCCGTCGAAGTTGGTGTCGAACGAGTTCATCACCATGACCATCTCGTTGACGGCGTCGTTTTCGGCGTACTCGTGATTCCGGCTCTTCGCCTCTTCGACGAGCTGCTCTCGGAAGTCATCGGTAATCGGGCCCGGGTAGTTGACGTACTCGCGTGGATTCTCCCTAACGCGTTCGGGGTCCGGATCAACGATGATCGTGCCGTAGAGTCCGCGATGGATGTGCTCTTTCAACGGGAGTGAGTGGCAGTGATAGAAGTGTGTGCCGGCGGGTTGGGCGATCCACTCGTAGGTGAATGACTCGCCCGTATCGAGGACGCCAGGCCCGTTCTGGGGGATCCCGTCCATTCGCGGGTTGAGGTTCTTCAGGTGTGGATGGATCGTGTGTGCGTGTCGTCCCAGGTTGGTGAATTTGACGCGAATAAGGTCGCCTTCAACGGCACGGATCGTCGGCCCCGGCACCTGGCCGTTGTACGCCCACGCCTGGAACTCGACGCCCGGCGCGATTGCTATCGTGGTGTCGACGGCGGTAAACTCGAACTCCCGCACGGTCCGGCCATCCTCTTCGTAGACCTGTTGGGGGACGTTATCCTGCCCGCTGTCTCCGGTATTGAATGCGGTGAGGAACTCGTGAGGATCGAAATCCAAATCCTCGTATTCACCCACCGCACCGAAGTTACCATGTTCATCCTCATCGTCGTGATCGGAGGTGGCACTTGCCCGAGAACTTCCGAGTCCGACGGCTGCACTCCCGGCAACACCGAGACCGCCGAGTACCGTGCGGCGACTGACACTCGTCTCACCGGTGAGTGATTCGACTAGTCGCTCTTCGAGCCGTTTTGTGACGTCTGCTGCAGTGTCGTAATCTATCGATGGCATCGTCTCCTCCGCTGGTCAAGCCTCTGGGTGCCCATAGGAGCCTCTTGGCCAATCTAATGTATAAATTTGACCTATCTAAACTTAGATTGGCTCTAAACTAATACCTTGGCAGACGAGGTCCCGACTAGGTTAGCTTGTATCCTCAGACAGAGATTGAGCGGATATAGAGCGGGCAACCTTCTCGGGAAGTGCAACTGGTTCGTCGCCACCGTCGGGATCAAGTGTCACCATGCCAAATGAGGTGACTTCAACGATTCTCACTTCAGTTCCCGGGTGAATTCCGTGGTCGGACAGATATCGGAGTAGATCAGCGTCTTCATCTGGCACCCGTTCGATTCGAACGCTGTCGCCTACGTGATGTTCGGCGAGTGTATCACCGCATTTTGGTGCAGAAATATCCAGCCCCGCGGTGGGAATCGGGTCGCCATGTGGGTCAACTGCGGGATCCCCTAACTGCTCTGCTATTCGGTCGGCGAATTGATTGCTGATGTGGTGTTCGAGGCGATCTGCTTCGTCGTGCACCTCAGCCCAATCGTACTCGAGGTGTTCCGTCAGATACCGTTCTAAAAGCCGGTGGTGGCGAATGACTTCGAGAGCGATAGGAATGCCGGTGTCTGTGAGTTCAACCCCCTTGTAGGGCTCATGATGTATCAAATCACGCTCAGCCAATTTTTTCACCATACTGGTGACGGAGGGTTGTTGAACGTCCATGTACTCAGCTAGAGCCGAGGTTCGCACTCGGTCGTCCGTCTCTTCCTGAAGGTAATAGATCGCTTTGAGATAATCCTCCATGATCGCACTCAGCATTGGAAAGTAATTAGACGTGGCTAAATTTATAATTTGCCTGTACCGTTTTCCTAAGTATCTCGTTTAATAGCGTCTTTCGCTGTTCGTACTCTTTGTTTTGGAGGTGATACGCAGATACGATAAGACGACCGTTGGATCGTCCACCTGCCGTCTGAAGTCCGGACTAAGGTGCCAGACAAGTCAAGCGTCCACCATAAGCTCACAACGAGATCAGCGATCAGGCGTGAGTGATCTGCTCCCTTTACGGCGGAATTCAGCTGGTGTAATCGCGGAGAGTTGTAGTTGGGGATTCCATCGTCGCACCGCACTTGGGGCAGTAATCTTCGATCGCATCCTCGTTGTAGAGATAGTGATCGCACTCGGGAGGACTGGCTTGGAAATACACGTCGTCCCAGTCGAGATCAGGCTCTCGCCCATAGAGACAGAATGTACTGTGTCCTGATCGCCCTCGGTGGTTCGTCACTAACCGAACGGAACAGTACACACACTCGCGGAGTTCGATTAACGGCTGGTCTGCTTTGTTGAATCCGATGATGGCGTCGGGGTCACTGTATGAGAGCCTGTTCGAGGTTGTAGACGGTGGCGGTCAACACGAGTTCGCGGAACTCGCGGTACTAAGCGCGAGGGTGGAAAGCGGGGCCGAACCGACGATTGATGGCCGAAAAGGCGGTCTCGGCCATCCAGCGCTGGCCGTATAGCTCGCTGTCCAACCGTGCGTTGTGCGCGTGATCGTACGCAGCGAACAACCGATGACGCAGCAAGGGCCGGACGCCCTCTGAACGGAGGGCGTCCCGGAGAGATTGGTCGTCGTAGCCTTTGTCGCCGGCGAGATTCTCAATTTTCTCGGTGTTGCGAAGGGCAACTCGACGGCCAGTTTGGGTGTCGTGAGGCCAGTGTGCCGAGCAGTGAACATCGAGGATGGCACACGAATCTGTATCGACGAGCGCCGTCGTTTTGGGCGTGCGTATGTGTCGATCCGAGCGGTGTTGGTAGTGTCTCGATGCCGTTTCGCGGTCGAAGAACGTGGCATCGATGGCACCGTGCGAGCCCGGATCGCAGATGGTCGCGGATTCACGAAGGAAGCCGCGCCACACAGACATGGGTACTCAAACGACCGGTACAGCGTTGGGGGTGCGGGAAATGCCGTTCGAGCGAGCTGTAACAGACCACGAACACGATCCATTTCACTCGCCCAATCCACGATCTCGCGGTACGTCGCGTCCATGTGAACCCGCAAAAAGTGGAGCGTGACATGCTTCTAACCGGGAAATCCGTTGCCAGTCGGATCACTCACCGCCGTTGGACTGGCGGCACTGCGCTTTTGAGCCAGCGACGCAGCTTGCTTAACGAAGCGGAAGAGTAGGTTAGGCACATTCGGCTCTTCCGCTTCGCTTCCACCTTCAGAGCGACGCTATCCTGCCGCCTTCTGCGGATTCAACAAAGCAGAATGGCGTAATATGCTACCGAGTCGAAGGTGAGCTTGGCCGTCTATTGGGAACGCGTCGGCATGGCGGTGTCCGATCGGTGGAGAACTTAGGTCGTCGAAAAAGTCCGGCGAATAAGCGAGGGCGCTACCTCGGAGGACTGGCTCAGGATTTACCGATCGGTGCACACGGGAAGTGGGAGAGATACCCCTACTCACCGCTCGCTTTGCCCGCGTACTTCGAGGTCACCGTCCCCTTGCTGTTCCTGAAGACACAGTAGCGATACGGGCCGTGTGGACACTGCTTGCAGCCAGGGCCACAGTCGAGTTTCCGAATCTCGACCGTTCCGTACCGTCGCAACTCCTCATCCGAGAGCGCAATACGCTCCGACTTCGACATCTCCTCAAACTCCTTCTGTCGATGCCGGCGCTCCGGAGCAGGCTGGTCCTTCTGTGGCAGCGTACCAACCGTTCCACCGCCCCGACCCTCACCAGTGCTGTCTGCGTCCTCGCTCTCGTCCGCCCCCGCAACAGAGACGGGTCGCGACTTGTGGGCGATTAACTCCTCGGCGTACTCGATCACCCGCTCAAGCTTCGGGATGCTCTGGGATTGAAGCGGGTCCACGACCCAATTCGCCAGCTCATCCGGAGGCTCAGGGTAATCTTCGTCGGTGCTGTCGGGGGAGTCCGAGGCCATTTTCCTACGCAACGCACAACGTAAGGACTCAATATAATTGTTGCGTAGGAAAGGAACTTGCGCCCCGTTTGTCGCCCCCGGAATCGGTGAGGGAATTGCCCGATGGATACCAAAATCGCCACCGCCAGCCGAAGCACGACCGACCACCAGCCGACGCCGCCCGCCCCGACTCCGGACATGGACTCCGTCGACGCCAGCATCGCCCGCACCCGCCGTGTGCAACACCTCAGTGCCGTCGTCAGGGCACGCTTCGACGAGACAGACCGCCACACAGACGACCCGGAAGCCCTCGCGAAGGCCGTCGTCGAAGCCCTCTACCGAGCACACCCACACATCCGCCTCGAGGACGCCCTCGAACTCGCACGTATCGTCGAACGCCCACCCGAAGCCGACTCGACCAAACGGGCAATCGAACACGTCGTCGAGGATGCCTGCTCGCACCTCAATGCGTGGGGACGCTTCGGCCCAGCGAACGCGACCAGCCCCAGCGAACACGAGCGAGCACGGGTGTGACCCGATGAGCCACGACGCCGCCGTCCTCGAACAACTCCCGCCGGAGAAACTCCTCGATACATCGAACTATCGCGTCATCACCCCCGGAATCACGATGATGGGAGAAGTCGAAACCGTCGAACAGTACCTCGAGTACGAACGAGCGCACCGAAATCGAGGAGGCATCATCCGCCGGCTCACCGAGCGCCGCGACGCCATCTACGAAGAGCGCGGGGAGACGCTACCAGTCGATGTAGAGATCCCGACCGAGAACCCGGCCGAACCCCCGGTTCAGATTCACATCGAGTCCAACGCACAGACGCAGACAGAGACGGAAACGGAGTCGGAATCGCGTGCGTCGGGCATCTCACCGTCGCCATCGGCAGATGTCCTCGCACTCGTCCACGAACACGGGCCAACTGGTGTCCCTAGGTCACCCGAACCACCAGCCTGGGACGAGCTCTAGTCGCGAACTACGTCCGTAGAATTGCCCGCCATCCGTTCGCGAGCCGCCGTCGAGGCCCCCGTCTCCGTCACAGCAGCGGCCGTGTCTGTGACGTCTCCGAATAAGCGCCGAATCGGGTGTCGCAACGACGCCAACCGACCGAGATCGCCGCTGCGGTAGTTCACCGCCCATGTCCGCGTGTTTCCCTTCGTGTCTCGGCGGGCGACCACGAACTTCACCGGGCCGAACGGGACCTTCACCAGCGACAACCACGACTCGCACAGCGTCGTCCCTCGGAAACTCAACGACGCACCACCCACCCAGTGTGCAACCTGCTGGTCGACGTCCTCCGAAGAAAACCACGTCCGAGCATCCTCCATGAACGCCTCGAATCGCTCCGGGAACTCACTCCCGATGTGAGTGATGAGATACTCCGATTCGCCTTCCTCAGTGTCCTTCTTCCAGAACTCGAGGAAGATGTGGTTCGACGGCGAGCGCAGGACGTTCACCCACGCTCGCTCGCGGCCTTTGCCGTGGAGCGAGACCGTGTCGATTCGCTCCCAGCCCTCCGGAGATCGCCCTGCATCGTAGTAGCCGCGCAGCGGCGGGATGACCTCGAGCGCGTGGGCCCGCAGATACTCCATCGGGAACGGCACCTCCAGGCGCACTTCCTCGGCCGGTTCGGGGTCCAACAATCGTTGCACGGGGGCAGGATAGCCGTCGACTCCCTCGACGAGTGGGACCGCGTGGGGCCAGGGGCGCTTGACGCGGTGTTCGGCGAACGTCATGTCGTGCCCCTCGAAATCGGACTGGTACGCCCAGAACACCGAGTACCCCGCGTTCAGATATTCCCCAGTGATCGGGCCGATCTCTTTCTCGTCGTGTTTGTGCTGAATCTCGACGATGAGTCCCTTCCCAAAGGGGTACAGCTCGGTGGAGAACGTCGCGACGACATCCGCAATTCGATTCGTCCCGGGGATTTGCCGCTCGTGATCCACAGATGCTGTCTCGAATACCTCGCGGAGTTTCATCGCCGCGATGGTCTTGAGTTTGGCGTGTAGATTCGACTCGCCCGGACACTCCGAGCCTCGCGGATGGACGAAATGCTTCGAGACAAAGCGCCCCCGGTTGTAGTGTGATCGGCGAACGCCGAGTGACTCTTCGCAAAGTGGGCACAGAATCGTGTCATCATCTCTGACGTCCAGGGGGAGAACCCGGTCGCCGTTCGGACACATCGCGAGGTATGGCATGGTGGAGGTTTTCGGAGGGTGGCGGCGAGCTCGCGTCGCTCAGATACTTTACGCGACGAGACGACAAAAAGGGATTCGCGCTCTCGAGTCCTCTCCCCCCACAAAACCGTGTATTCACGCCGAGACGCGACTGGAGGATGACCAGACTACGGCACTTACCGGGGCGTCTGTAACGGAGTGGCTTCCCACGGCACCACCCGCGAGATTCCACTGGAACACCCTCCTAAAGATGTCAGCGTGACAGCGGGAGGTCACCCCGTATGTTGGGGCAATCTCTGCCTCGTCACCTGTCCGCACAGACGCTCCTATCCGGGCATCGTAGTCTTGGCCAACTCAACATAAGGATTCACGCTGTATATCCTTTCGGTGGTGAGGTAAATCGGCGGACTACGCTACATTTGTTTAGCCACTCGGCCTATGAGCCGCCAGAAACGCATCTAGTCGAAGAACCCGTAGAACACGGGTTCCGTGTGGAACGTTTGTATTACGGTAGTAAGGCCAAGGAGGAGCACGAATCTTTGCGTATAACTCGAAGAACCCGTGTTACCTGTATATCGTGTATAACCCAAAGAACGTGTCTGACGTAGATTTATACGCGTTCTACGAGTACCTCTCCACATAACCTGTAGAACGGGAAGTACCTGTATCACACAGGTTCTACAGAGGACACGAGATACCCATGACACATCGGCTCTCGATCTCGATGCAGAAAGGCGGTGTCGGAAAGAGTACGACGACGATCAATCTCGCAGGGGCGCTCGCCGTCTCTGAGGGACTTGAGGAGGATAGCGACGTGCTCGTCGTCGATGCAGACCCCCAGGGGTTCATCACCATCACGCTGGGTTTGCGCGAATACTACGTGAGTGAGGATCGGTCCCTCTACGACATCATGACGGATATTGACCGATTCGACGAGGTAAATGACCTCATCGTCTCACACAGCGAGTTCGACGTCCTACCAGCCCACGGGAGCAATTTCCAGCTCGAACGTGAGCTCTGGTCACTCAGCCGGACTCAGGAGCGCCTGGGAATGGTACTCGACCGAATTGAGCACGACTACGACTACGTGCTCATTGATTCACCGCCCAATATGGGACCCCTCGCAGACGGCGCGCTGTTGGCCGCACGCAATGTCTTGTTCGTCTCACGTGCAGATCCAATCGCGACGTTCTCGATGAATCTCCTTACGCAGGAAATCAACCAGCTCGAACGCGAGTTCCAAACAGATATCGGGATCATAGGAGCGGTGGTCAATGCTGTAACTCGGAACAACATCAGTGAGGACCGCCTCGAGTGGTTCCACAAGAACATCGGCGAAGAGCACACGTTCACCATCCCAGAGACAGTCGCCATCGAAGGCGCGTTTGCTCAAAACCACAGTATCTACACCTATGAACCGGAGAATCGCCATCGTGAACAGAAGGCCGAGGAAGTCCGTGAGACCTACGATGGCCTCGCACGTGCCGTGGAGGACTACTTCGCATGACTGACCGAGAACCCGAAGAGGAAACCGAATCCGAAGACGCTGATCAGCAGTCCGGCGGAGATTTTGATGACGCTCTCGGCAACGCTCTCAGTGGTCGGGTCGGGAAGCGGCCCCAGGAGACCGATGATGAAGCCGGTGATGAAGGAGAACGAGTGGAGACAGGTGACACGGGTTCTACGAGTTCTACGAGTTCGACAAGTTCCGGGGGTGAGACAAGTTCTACAGAGAAGACCCGGGGCCCCGACCCCGACCCGAACAGCACCCGCAGAACCCGGACGAAGTACGCTGTGTACCTCACTGAAGAGTTCCAAGAGGAACTAAATCAAGCATACACGAAAGCGAATGCCCAACGAGTCATGGAAGACAAGGGGGAGATCGAGAAACACAAGCACTTCCTCGAAGCGGTCATGAGAGCCGGACTCAACCACGACGACCTCGACGCGTACATCGAAGAACTGCTCGATCGCTACTGAGACGGACAGGCGCGGAATTCTGATTGAGCGAGCGGGGAAACGGCTACCGACCGTTGCACACGGTTGAGAGGGAATTATGAGATGTCTTACCCTGTCTCCGACTCTGTATCCACCCCACTGTCCTCTGTGTGTTCCTCAGCTCCCCTCTTAGCTGGGCGTCGTTGTTTCTCACGGTGTTCGGCGAAGGCAGCTTCAGCGCGGTCGGCCAGCTCTCCGGCCTCGATATGTGAGTAGTGTTCGCGAACGATCTCCTCGGAATTGTCGAGGTAGCGAGCCGCCTCAGCGTGGCCATACGCCCTGACGAGGACCTCACCAACACCGCGTCGGGCCCCGTGCGGCGCGAGATACCCGTGCTTGTCGTCCAGTTCGATGCCCGCCTCGTCCGTGAGACGTTTCAGAACCGCCCGAGCGCCGTGGGTCGTCAACGCCGGTGGTGCGATGTCATAGTCCGCGAGGAGTTCGATAACGGACGCCTCACCGTCGTTCACCTGCTCTCGGCGGAGGTTCTCGACCTCTCCGATGTCGTATCCCCGACTAGTCATCGCCAGTGTGAACGTCTGTACGAGCGTCGGGTAATCGAGTGTCGGAAACACCGGCCAGTTCTCACTCGAAGGAGCGAGCACACTCCGAACGCGCTCAATCGAGGGTACTGCTGGCTCAGGAAGTGGTCTATCGTCCCACTTCCCGCTCTTCCCAAGGACCTGGATACTGTTGTCCTCGAGGGCGACGTCCGCCCAACGGAGACCATCCCGACCGCGTCGATCATCACCGTCGTCGGCCAGTATCTCCGCACCCCGAACCCCGGTAAAGCAGAGGACGTAGACGAGCGCCCGGTCGCGACAGGCTTTGATTGCGGCCTGGCGGTCGCTCGCGACGTCGTCAATTGCCTCGTGTGCTCGTGCGTCGACGTACGAGAGGAGTTGCTCGCGCTGCTCGGCCGTCCACGCCTGCTGTTCCCCGCTCTTTCGCCCGGTGTCCTCGGGCAGTGGCTCTTTCGCACGACGGCGTTGGGCGGGATTCCCCGACAGATAGCCCTCACGTGCCGCCCACCCACAGAACCCGGAGACGTGGGCGTAGTAGTTCCGGACTGTGCCCTCAGTCCACCCCTGTCGAGAGAGGTAGCGAGCGTACTCCCGGAAGGATTCGACGGTCAGCTCCCCGAAGGTCACCGACGACGTCGATCGGTCGCCGGCGAGGAACTCCACGAAACGATTCACTTCGCGGTCGGCGTGTCGTCGATACTGTCCGCTCTCGCCATCTCGTCCTTTCCCTTTGTCAGTAAGGTAGTCCTCGAGGACGTCGAGGACGGCCACCGCGTCCCCCCGTGACTCTGGAGTGCCGTCTTGAGGGTCTGTATCCTGGGGTTTGGGCGGTGTCATCGTGGTCGCTGTGGCAGACGGCGGCCACCTCCTTGAATCTGTTTACGTTTATCGCGCTAAACGTAAGCACTTATACGAGACCGTCATACGGGCCAATACAGCTGATAGAAGTCCTATTGCCGTCGAATTCTCCACTTCAGAACAGCTATAAATCATATGTCGCTATACAAATTTCTTACAAAATCTCGGCCAGGAAAGCGAAGATGGTATACATCTCATCGAATCTAATGAAAATCGGGGTTACAGAGGTCTATGGGCCTTTTATCACTTTCACCCTGTTTCGCGAGCGTTTAACTATCAGGCGTTCGTACCAATTCTTGTCTCCCATCAGAACTCATCCGGAGATAGAATACAGATGATTCCCGACGACATTATACACCGCGAGGATGGTGTCATCAATAGCCGTATCGAGGCTCTCCCGTCCATTCTGCCTTCAGAGGGAAGTCGCTAAAATGCCGATTCCTGAAAGCAAATTTAATGACTGGCATGGTACCGGAGCTGACAAGGGATCGGCTGATGCACGAGATAAGACTCGCCGTGCCTTAATGAGCGAACGCTCCCCTCTGGAACAAGCGGACGAAGATTACGAAGTCTATCTACAGGGTTCATATGCGAACACGACTCACACTCGAGGGTCGAGCGACGTAGACGTCGTCGCGAAAATCACGTCCGCATGGCGCTCCGACCTTGAGGAGCTAAGTGAAGAGGAGGAGGAACGATACAATGATGACCACGATGACGCCGATTATGACCATCGTGATTTCTACGATGACGTGTTAACAGCACTCAGGATCAAGTTTGGCAGTTCAGCTGTTACTCCCGGTAATAAGGCAATCAAAATCAACAAGGAGAAAACATCACTACTTGATGTCGACGTTGATGTGGTCGCGTGTGGTGAGTACCGTGTCTACCGGACGTATCCCGAAGGCGGCGATGAAGATGCGGAAATCGACAAGGGAATGCACTTCATGCCGCAGTACGACAACGATCGTGTAATCAACTTCCCTAAGATTCACCGCGAGAATGGACGGGAAATGCACTCGAACTACAAGGAGACCGTCCGTATATTCAAGAACGCACGCTATTACTACAACAACCATTTCGATACTCTTTGGACGATTGATGCTCACTCGTACGGGATCGAGTGTCTCATCTACAACGTTCCAGAGAGTATCCTAAAGCGGACCAGCCGGTCAGATCGATTCGATGAAACGCTATCGTACTTAGACAACGCGGACTTTTCGACCTTTGACCAGGTTTCCGAAATGGAATCTCTATTTGGCGATAGCAACACGCAGTGGAGTACTGACGAAGCAGACGAACTCATAACCCGTCTCCGAGAAATGTGGGACGACTGGTACAGCAAACGAAAGAATGCACAACTTTTCCACTGACCAACCGAATCGCCATCAGCGATACATCGTAATCGGTATCGCTACGGCAGTGATTTACCTTGGAGGAATCAGCGCTTTTGGTCCTGTACTCGGACTTTCGATGGGCGTTGTCTCATCCGCACTCTACATCGGGTTCACGAGGTACCTCTGGAAGTGGGAATTGTTACACGATAAGGGATTAGTCGCTGTTCCGAACTTGAATGGTACATGGGAAGGGCATCTGTACACTTCCGTTGACGCGGATCTCATCCCCGACGAGCAGATTGTTGATAATGGACGCCAGATTGAGGGACTGACAAAGCAGGAAACCAGTATCGAGATTAACCAGACCTGGGATAAGATACGTGTTTCATTGGATGGGCCGGAGTCACCTTCACATAGCCGAGCAGCGACGATCTTGGTCAAAGAAAAAGCCTGGCCGACACTCTCGTATAACTACTGGAATGATGGGAGTACCACCAACGAAGAGCTTGACCCACATTATGGGACTGCTATCTTAGAATACGATGAGCGCGAAGACAAACTTGAAGGAAAGTACTACAACCGCCCTGATCAGCGGGGAACCCATGGGATACTGGAACTGTACAGAGTGAACTGAGCATTCACTCCGATTTCACGAAGTACATCTCTCCGTAGTTCTCACGACCAGGACCTGTGTAATAGAATCCCTCTAGTATTGTTTCGTCAGAGTCTGTTTTTAAAGCTAAGTCCGCGGTTCCGTAGTGTCTTGTCATCGAAGACGCTGAATCTGGGTCTGGGTCGTTCTCATACTGGTAGTTGAGGCTCGGCCAACGCCCATCTTCAGTCAATACGGTTGCGCCAGTACTGTCTGACTCGGAATTGTCGGTCTCCAGGTGGATGCTAATTTTCCGCCATGTCTGAGTGATTCGTAGCGTCGCTGCGACCCGCTGCATTTCCGCGTTCGGGTCGTTCGACGCGTGAAGTGCATCATCCGGAATGACGCCCTCATACGAGGTTTTCACATATCCCGCCCACTCGCCGTTGAAATCAGGAACTTTTGACGCTCCTGTTGCGCGGGCGATTCTTGTTTTCCAGATAAACCGACTAAACGTCGCTGTAAGGAGAGTAAATCCCACACCCCAGGAGATCGTAATGCCCGCGACTGCTGGTATGACTGCACTGAGCATTGTTGAAAGCCATCCCACGGCAAGGGCAGCTGCATAGGCTGCGAATCCAAGAATACCGTATACAGTCGGCCTATTGTCGTTGTCTGTTGAGTAGGTATGCATCGCTACTAATCCTCTTCATAGAAGCGTCTGGCCTCGGTGACGAACGCTCTGGCGTGTTCGACATCCCATTGGGTCGTCTCGTCACCAAACAACGGTTGCATCCCATGCTGTACAGTATAGTCCGGGAACTCTTCTGCAGCGTCGGCTTCGAGTTCGTCGAGAATTCCTTCCACTCGATCGCGAATATCATCCTTTGCGATTGTGGCAGTCTCGACGTTTGAGAGGAGACACTCGATGAAGTATGACGCGGCGTTCTCTTTCTCAATAGCGCCGTTCTCTGCGAGTGTATTCCTGAAGTTCTTGAAAATACGGATTGTTGGTTTGTAGTTCCCGTTTGTATATTCGTTGTACCTGGTGCCCATGATCCGATGACGGCGTGGGAAATTGATGATCTTCGTCCCGTCTGGAGTCCAGAATACAATTCCTTTCATGTGGTTTCCTGGCTGGTGTGACCAAAATCGTCGATACTGGAGACAGGGAACAACATCGGCTCCAAGGGGCAACTCATCACTGTCTACTTCGATTGCCTTCTCACCACGTTCGACATTGCGTGTCCCGTATTGAGCTTGGAGGGTTCGATACACGCCTTCGGCATGCTCCTCGAACATCTGCTGTGGATTTCGATCAGGGGCATGGCTGGCGGCGTGATCAGGGACGTGAGAAAAATCCGCATGGAAGGTGTCTGTCCGGATAACAAGAATGTCTACGTCACCGGAATTGTACACCATGGTCGTATTCCGGTACGAACCTTGGAGGAGGGTGGCGAATTCTAACCCTTCACTGACACCCTGGAGGCCACCTTCTTCTAGATCATCCCGGAGTTCGCGGTTGGTATCTCGAGCTTCTTCTTGATTTGCGGTTTCTGAATGTGTCCAACGGTTCAGTTTTGCACGAGATATCATCTGTTGTGTAGTCCGATGTGCCTGGTTGTTATCATACTCCCGAATGTCTGCCCAGCGATACATATTTACAATCCACTTGAGTTCGCTAGTCCGTGTCAATTACACGAGCGAAGTCTATCGATTCTCTCTACGAGGAATGCAAGGATTTCGACCTTGTGCTCGTGCCGGATGCGCCGATGGCGAGTGCCCTGAACAGGCGTCTTGACCAACCTCACTTCGGGCCATTCGCGATCACACCACGGCGCCTGGCTGCCCGACGCCGAGAACAGGCCGAGGATCGACTCGCGTTCCTCGAAATCATTCAGACGACTGACCTCAACTGGAAGGAGACGTCCTATGCGGTCGGGAACATCCTCCAGTGCTGGGAGTATCAGGGGACGGCTGACGCTATTCTGGACTACGAGCAGTTCGCGACGACGGCAACGCACACTGCTGTCGACTGTATCGCAGAGATGGACACGACGTCTAACCGTCTCACTGAGTACAGTATCGAAGCCGACACGTCGGTCGCTGTTGTCGGCTTCAAGCAGCTTACCGAACTCGAACGCTCGATCCTTCCCCCAGACTACGAGACGGTTGACCCGTTCACCGAGGAGTCATTCGATCATCCATCCTTCCGCATTCTCGACTCACCGGCCGCAATCGTCGACGCGGTCCTCGATACGGTCACACCGGAGAACGCCGACGACGTGGCTGTCGTCCTCGATGCAGCTAGTCAGTATTCCTCGCTCATTGAGTCGGCGCTGGAAGCTGCAGAGATTCCATATTACGGTGGTCCGGGGTTCAATGACGATGCTCGTCACCGCGCATTCCTACAGCTCCTTCGAAGTGCCCACGCTGGCCGGGATACGCGAGTAGGCGACGTTCGACCACTCCTCACCCAGCTCGGGATGCCCGTCGATATTGAACACGACGAGAAGCGTCTCTACGACCTTGACCGCCCGGAAGTAGACTGGATCCTCGAGTTCCGTGATGAGATTCGTTCCCGCACGTTCGAGGAAGCCATCGACGAATACGAAGCAGTCACGGACGCCACAATCGAAGACTTCAGAGAGGAACTCTCGACACTTGGCCTCCTTGACGACGCCGTCACCGAACCGGCAGTTGACCGACTCGAGTTCTATCTACAGTCGTACGAAGTCCCCGTAGACCGGGAAAATGAGGGTGTTCTGCTGGCCGATGCGAAATCTGCCGCGCACGTTGACCGCGCCGTCGTGTTCTATCTCGGGCTCGACGAAGAATGGACGCATTCGTCGCCTCGTCGCCCGTGGGTCGACCGAGATCAAGAGTTCGAGCGGAACATCCGGCAGTTCCAACTCCTCCTGCAGAACGGCGTCGACCAGTACTACCTCGTGCAGGACACCGCCGGTGGAACGCCCGTCACTCCGTGCCTGTACTTCGAGGAACTGTTCGACGAGGAGTTCGACCGATTCAGTGACCTGGACTCACTGCAGCATTCACGAGCATATCGAACGGCACAGGATGGGTTCGAAAGAGAACCCCTCGACGTCCCTCCTGAGGAGATCACCGCACTGAGCCAGTCGAGTCTGAATACCTACGTCAACTCCCCCCGTGATTACTTCTTCAGCCGACTCGTCGACAATCCGGACAAGGAACACTTCAGGGAAGGGAACCTGTTCCACGACTTCGCAGAGTTCTACGTCTCGCATCCGGACGTCATCACGACGGACACACTCGATGAGGTCGCAGCAGTCATTCTCGACGAGGTTGACCCGTTCCTCCGAGGCGTCGATCGGGAGGTTCGACTCACCAAGTACCGTGTCGGCCTCCAGACTATCGTCGAGTTCCTCGATGCAAACCCGCCGCAGGGTGATGGCTTGACGACGCCGGACAGTGGCTGGGGAGAGAATCTCTTCGCAGAGTATTACGACCGCCCCATCGATGCGTCGCACACTGAACGCTGGTTTGAGAATACCGACCTCGGATTGAAGGGCAAGATCGACCTCGTTCACAACCCCGCCCGACTCCTCGACTACAAGAGTGGCGCAAAGAAGTCGGCATACTCCATCGTCAAACACTCGGCGCTCGACCCACCGAGCGACAAACCGAACTTCCAGGCATTGCTGTATCTCGCACATCAGCGAACCGAGCGCCCGGACGAGGAATTGCGATTCACGTTCTTCCACTTCCTCGAAACGCTCGACGATGTGGTGGCGGGGAATGGGTCCCTCGAGGACTGCCTCACGACGGTGACGTATTATCCCGTTACGTACGAGGGATACATCGCGAGGCGAGACACCTTCACCGAACTGCAGGAAGACGCCGCGAACGACTGCAACAAGACCTTCTCCAAGGTGGAGTACGAAGAGTACTCGGAGTTCTTGGACGTACACGAGTTCCCGGAGACGAGAGACAAGAGTGAACTCTTGTGCTCTGTTGAATAGCGATCTAATCTGTCGATATCGCTGCTTTAGAAGGGTGAAGCCGAGGAACTCGATTCTGACTTATGGAAGTCGACCTCCTCGACTTCGTTGAACGGTGTCGTCACCTAGCCAAACAAGCGTTGGGGAAGCACGCGGGCGAGCCCGCCAGCGGCGGGTTCGCCCGCTGGATCCACGTCGTTCTACACTGCTTTCGGCTCGAAGAGGGCCATAGCTACCGTGAAACGCCGAATCGGCTGGAGTACATGGCTGAGATACGTGCTGTACTCGGGCTCGGTCGAGACGACCTTCCTGACCACAGCACGATCTACAAGTCGTTCGATCGGCTGAAAATGTGGGTGTGGCGGGCGCTGCTGCGCGTTTCCGCGCAGCAGCACCCGCAGTCTGGACACGCTGCTCTGGACAGCACGTTCTTCGACCGCCGGCGTGCGTCATCGTATTTCCGCCAGCGGGCAGGAAGCACGGTACAGACGCTGAAAGTAACGACTTTGACTGATGTGGAATCGCTTGCTGTTCTTGACGTCCACATCACAGCTCGGTGGAAACACGATACGAAGACCGGGCCGCAGGTCGTCCGCCGGAACGCGGACGACCTGCTGACCGTCGCCGCCGACAACGGATTTCAAGACTGGCACACCGAGTACGAGGTCGCCGCACACGACGTTGAGTACCTCGTTCACTACCGCGGATCGTCACCGAAAGCAGCCACAAACAACGCACTCATTCGGGCAAAAGGCTACTCTCAGCGCTGGATGGCCGAAACCTCGTACTCGACAACCAAGCGCTCGCTCGGCGATGCCGTGCGAGCGCTGGGCTGGTATCGACAGTTTCGTGAGATCGTCCTGATGTTCGCCATCATCAACATAGAACCACTGTGTGAGCCGCTGTAACCGTGACTCAGCATCTATTCAACAGAGCAAACTCTTGGACTCTATGTTTGCTCGCCTACTGACGGAACAGATGAAGGAGAGCGTTGGCGACTACAAGTACGTGAAAAAGGGCTGTAAGCAGGCGCTGAGACACTTGCTCCGTATTCGCAACCAGAACTATTTCACTGGCGACGTGGACGCATTCGAGCAGTTCGTCCGAGAGCGCCTTTCGGAGTTGAACGACCGTCGTGCCGGTGATGAGCGCTTCCCGGTTCAGGGACTCGGCGGCGATCCAAACTATCGGTACGTGGACAACCGCGATTGCATCCTGGAGGGTGGTTCGCGATGACTGCGCCGAACGACCAACAGCAGGATCTCATCGATAGCACAGAGGGTATCCACGTCGTCGACGCCGGCGCGGGGACCGGAAAGACGTTTACCGTCACCCGTCGCTACGCAGAGATCGTCGACCAGGACGACGTCGAACCGGAGGACGTCCTCCTCGTGACGTTCACCAACAACGCGGCGACGGAGATGCGAGAGCGGATCGTCGCCAACTGTGACTACGGGATGCGTGAACTCTCGGACGCACCGATACAGACGTTCCACAGCCTCTGTCACGACATCCTCATGGAGCACGGCTTCGAGGCACCGACGCACCTCGGTATCGACGACCGGATTACGGGGTCCACACGCGTCCTCGAAGACGAGAACGTCGAGAAGGCGCAGTTCCGCGAGTTCATCCATCAGTTCAGCGACGATCACCCCGAGTATGACGACTTCTTCCGCCCCGTCGCGGAACCAGTCGAATTCCTCGGGTTGATCAATCAGCTTGCGGCGAAAGGTGTGTTCCCGACAGCTAATGGCTGGTACAGGAACGGCGAGCGGCATTTGGATGGTGACTTCGAGGCGTTCCGTGAGATCTTCGACGAACTGAATCAGCCCCGGAACGACGGGAACAAGCAGTCCAAGTTGCGCTCGAAGCTCGGAGGCTACGGAAACGACAAGTGCTACCTCCCAGACGCACCCGAGGAAGATGAGATTCGTGGCGGATGGGGCGAGAAACAAGTTCCTGCTGCTGTCGCACGACTGGCGTTTGACGAACAGCGAGAGGGCCTCAAGAACTTCGTCCATGACGTCTACCACGAGTACCTGGAGTTCGCACTCAGTCGGAACTACCTCAACTTCGGCTTCCTCCAGCTGTTCGCGTTCGTTCTGCTCAGTGACGACCACCGACTCCGCGACGACGTCGCGTTCGAGTACGTGATGATCGACGAGTTCCAGGACTCCAGCGAAATCCAGTTCAAACTCGCACTCCTGCTCGCGGACACGAACAACGTCTGTGTGGTCGGCGACTGGAAACAGAGTATCTACTCGTTCCAGTACGCTGCCGTCGAGAATATCACCGAGTTCGAATCTCGACTGGACCGATTCGTCGACGAACTCAACGAGGACCACGAGCGAGTCTCGTGGGCGACACGCCCGATCATCGACATCGAACTCGTCGAGAACTACCGGTCGACGCAGGCCATCCTCGACTTCTCCGAGCACAGTCTGGTCACGCCCGCTGCGAGCAAGGACGACATCGACGAGGCGACCGTCCGAGACCGTATCGTATCGCTCTCCTCGAACGCCGCGCACGAGAACTCCCGCATCGAGGCGATTCAACACGAAGACGAACACGAGGCTGTTCTGACCAAGATACAGCACATCGTCGGGAACGAGGCGTATCAGGTCGAAGAAGACGACGAACTCCGTCTCCCGGAGTACGGTGACATCGCCGTCCTCACCCGGACTCGTGACTTCGGTCGGGAACTCCTCTCTGTCGCCGAGGAGTACGGGCTGCCGATGGCGTACGAGGGTGGCATCGAGTTGTTCCGGTCTGACCCGGCGAAGCTGCTGCTGGCGTGGCTGCGGATTCTCGAATCCGATTCTGAGCGAGGGTGGGCCGTCGTCCTTGAGGAAGCGGGCTACATGCTCGACGAGGTCAAACACGTCCTCAATTGCGAGGCGTATCCCGCCAACATGCTGGCGTTCAAGTCGGAGCTTACGTCGCTGGAGACGGTCGGTGGGGTTGCCCAAAGCGTGTTCTCCCGGTACGACTACAACGGGGCGTATGCCGACGTGCTGCTGACGACGATACAGTCCGTCCACAGCGCGACGACGCTGACACGAGGTGACCTCATCAGGTTCATCGAACGGGGAATCGAGGACGGAAGCACTCACGAGGTCCACGCGAGTGCCGGGATGAATTCGGTGACGGTCCAGACCATCCACGCGGCAAAGGGACTCGAACACCCCATCGTCGTGCTCGCGAACATGAACACCCATCGCTTCCCACCGTCAGGCGGGAACAGTAACGCGATCACGTTCGACGATCCGATCGGGCTACGCCAGCGAAAACTCTACGCCGACGATCACGGGTATCCTCACATCCACGACAACTGGCGGGCCGACGTCCTTCGAAAGTGCCTGCCGCGTGGATACGATGAGGAACGACGCTTGCTCTACGTCGCGATGACGCGGGCTGAGAGCCACCTTGTGTTCGCTGCAGGCGAGAGCCCGAACACGTTCATCGAAGAGCTTCCAGTCGACCTCGAGGAATTGGAGCCCGACGTTCAGGAAGACGACATCGACGAGACGACACAGGCACACTTGCAGATTGCTGTGCCGACGCCGGATGGTCCAGTCGGTCACTCACCGCATACGCTGATGCGTGACGATGTGTTCGAGGACGTCGACGACGGAAGAGGGACCGCGTTCGGAACGCAGACCCACGAGTTCGCTGAGCGCTACGTACTGGAAGGGGACATCGAGCCCTCGAACGACGACGAACGTCGCATCAAGTCGTTCATAGACTCGCTCGATGGGCAGCTGCGAGTTGAGGAGGATGCGTATCTGCCACTCACGGTCGACGGAGAGCAGGTCACCATTTCAGGAATCGTCGACCTCGTTCACCTTCGTCCCGATGCCGTCGAGATTATCGACTTCAAAACCGACCTCGGGCGGCACGCCGAGGATGAGTATCGGAAGCAACTCAGCGTGTACTATCACGTGCTGAATGAATGGTTCTCTGGTCGAGAGGTGACCGCAGGGATCTTCTATACTGCACAAGGGGTCCGTGTTGATATTGATCCACTCTCAAAAGCGGAGCTAGTCGCGCTGATTAGTCAAAAACAGCGTTCGGAAGCCAGCGTTCTCGAGTAGTCGTACCGCAAATCCAGATATCTCCTTGAAGATAACCGAAATTCGTTCGAGGCCAAGTTGTTCGGCGGGAACGGGTTCTTCAGAGCAGAGAAGGATATCCGCGCGTTCAGCCCCGGTTGAGAGGAACTGAGGCTGCTTGTTACTTGTCTGGTGCTATGCATGCGTTTATACGGTAGAAGAGTCAAAATTAGGTTGACCAATGAGTCTTGATGAGGCGGTTGAAGAAGCGCTCGCGACGTACAATATGTCGTGCAGCGAAGAAGCCGAGGAAACGGGCCGAACAGTCGCCACACTCCAAGACTAACCGCGCCACTTCGTCGAGGTTTCGAATCTTTTCAGCAAATTCTCACTTCGGTAGCCCTGGCGTTGCCTTCAGTTCCGGATATCCAGCTCGTTCAGCGGCTTCCTTGACGAATCAGTGTACTAGCTCTATTCGCTCCGCGGCTTTGCTCTATTGAACTATCGAGGGGTCGCCGTATCACCGCTCTTTGGTACAACTCTGGCATTTGAGTCCATCTGAAATCGTTTGAAGCGGGTTGCGTTCGGTGAGTTCCCGTTCACACGACGAACATCGAACAGTATCGGCTACACCGATCCCACTCCCGTATCCGAGAGTAACGGTTTGATGTATGCTACCGTCGATAAGTTCGAAATCGATTTCGCCTCGCTCGTACTCAACTTCCGTCAGAGTAAGTGGTGTGACCTGCACGTCGAGTGAGTGCCGCTCTCGGATTTCTCGTTGTCGATTGGGAAATCCACTGTCACGGCGCTCCTGTAATTCGTTGAGCGTCTCGTCGAGTTCCTCGTACTCCGATTTGAGTTCTTTCCGTTCTCGCAACGCTTGGACGCGTGAATCCTCGTCTCCTGTGTTGATCTTCTCACTCAGTTCGTTGATTTTCGACGACAGGTTCGAGTGTTCTTCCTGTAGCTCCTGGATACGCTGTTGTTGCATCTGACGGTACTCTTCAACTTCTGAATCTGCCGCACGCGAGGCTTCTCGATGAATGTCGTCGAGCTGCCCCTGTACGCTTTCCAGCAACTGTTCCCGGGCTGTTTCGAGGAGAGGCCGCACATCTGTCTTGGTCAGCTGTACATCGCCATCAGAGGTCCTCTCGCTCTCTACTGTGGTGGTGGCGAGGAATGTCTCCGCCAGTTTAGGAAGGCTCTCCTCTGACCGCGTGTCTACAGCAACGGCGCGGAGAAGCTCTTGCTGGTATTCACTGACGGTCTCGATACCGACACGAAAGAGAACCACGATGGCTGTGCGGTCGTAATACGGAGTGAACTGTGCGCTCTGTACCTCGACAGAGCTGTTTTGGATCCATTCCGGACTCTCGATGTCAGATTCACTCTCTATCGACAGCTTGCCAGACGGCGATCGTTCACCCGCCTCACGTAGTAGCTGTTGAAAGAACGCACTCTCCGGATGCAGCCGTTTCGTTCTATCATCGTCATCGTCTGGAGTACCCTCCCCCCGGATGAGCGTGTGTCTCCCGTTGGTGATCTCGGTGTCTATGTCATTGGGTACCGACACCAGCCAGTGATCGTCACTTTGCTCGATGGAACAGCCGATAGATTGGAGATACTGTTCTGTGAATTGCTCTACCACAGATTGCGTGACAGAAATCGAAGCGTCAGTCATCGCTCTCCCCCAGGTCGAATCCTTCGAACACGCCGCTATTGAACTCCTCAAGTTTGTCGGCGAGTTCGCGCTGTTCCTGGAGGTCAACTGCCATCGCATCGAAGTCGTTCTCAAGATCGACTTCGGAATCAGCGGCCACCAACCGTTCGAAGATCTCGTCTTCGAAGCTTGTCCCCGACTCTTCCAAGCGGCTCAAGATTGAGCTCAGTTCTCCGACGCTCTGCTGGAAGAGATCAATCTTGTGGTACAACCGCTCCAGTACGTACTCTTCGACCGTATCTTTCAACGCCATATTGAAGATGAATACGTCTCGCTTCTGGCCGATCCGGTGTACACGTCCGATACGTTGTTCAACACGCATCGGATTCCACGGCAAGTCTAAATTAACTAATATATTGCAAAACTGTAGGTTACGGCCTTCACTCATGGCGTCGGTTGAGACGAGGATTCCGCCTTCTTCTTCGAAGTCCTCGACAATTTGCTCCTTCTCGCTGCTTGTGTGCCCGCCGTGGAACGCGTGTACTGTGTATCCCTCCGAGGCGAGCCTGTCGAGGATCTGCTGTTGGGTTGCTCGGAACTGGGTGAAGACGATGACTCTCCCCATCTCGACGTTGTCGCGGGCTTCTTCGACGATATCCAAGAGTCGTTCCTGTTTAGTCACGGTATCGATCTCATCGATCAGATCTAAGATCGACTCCAGTTCGTCCGCGTGCGTGAGCTCCGACTGGTCGTAGAGTCGCTTCTCGATGGTCTTCTTGAGTGCGACCGGGCTGCTGACGACCTCCTTCTGAAGGAGCATCAGTACGAGCTTTTGACCCTGGTCCTGACTGTACGCCCCTTTGACGTAGTCTGAGACTGCCTGATAGAGTTCGCGTTCCTTTGGGGTTGGATCGAACGTCCGTGTGTCGATTGTCCGGTCTGTGAAGTCGATATCCGTGTCTTCCCGTCGGTTTCGGATCATAACCTTGTTCAGCCGATCCTGTAGTTCGTCTCGATTCACCAGCGTCTCCTGATTGCTGTTGACGAAGTAGTGATGGAAGACGTCACGCGTACCGAACAGCCCAGGGCGGAGTAGCGAGACGACGTTGTACAGGTCAGTCAGTTCGTTCTGAATCGGCGTCGCCGTCAGGAAGAACGCATAGTTGTAGGAAAGCCGGTCAATCAGGTCGTAACGGTCCGTCTCTTCGTTTTTGACATAGTGGGCCTCGTCAAGTACCAGAACGTCCCAGTTCCGATCAAGAACCGTCTGACGATGTCGCTCGCTCTTCGCAGTGTCGATGCTCGCAATGATGTAATCGTGGGCGTCGAAGTCCTCGAATTCGTCGTCGTAGTTGCAGACGAAGTCAAGACCGAATTTCTCTCGGAGTTCAGCCTGCCACTGTTTGGCCAGCTGTGCGGGAGTGAGGATAAGGACGGATTCGTCCGTTTCACGGAAGTGCATCTCTTTGAGAATCATTCCGACCTCGATAGTCTTCCCGAGGCCGACCTCGTCAGCTAGGAGTGCTTTTCCGTCCATCTCGAAGAGAGCCCGGTAGGCTGCATCCACTTGATGTTCGAGAAGTTTGACGGCATTCTCGTCCAACTCTTTCAGTGACCGGAGTTCTGAATCCGGCTGGCCTGCTTGCAGACGGACTGCTTGGATACTCTGCAGATGACTCCCATCAGTACCGTCCTCAGACAGCGAATCCAGAAGATCGTCAGCAGATTCGTGTGTGACCTCGATATCGACGAGGTCGTACCCGCTCATATGTTCGTAGAAGCAGGTGTGCGTGAAATACGTTTTGTGACTACCAATCAGCAACCAAGCAGCTGTGTCTCCATTTCGGAAGTGAAAATATGCAGCTGAACTCCCACCGAATCACTAAGTGGGTGTGAAATAACATTATGGTAGGTAATCAAAGATGACCCAGTGGGCCAGTCACTACTTAGAAATCCCCGAAGCAATCCGAAGTAACGATGCCCTTCAAACGCAGATCGCCGACATCATTCCTGGTCGCCCAATCTATGGAAAGAGGGTAGAAGGTGGTGACCGAGAACAAACTGCACGAGATATTCTCATCGACTTCTTTGACTGCAAAATTGAATATCAAGAGGCATATGAACGTGTTCTACAGGAGCTTCCACGGCGCGAATCGCCGCATTCACACGATAATAATACGTTTAGCAGCGATTGGAATGAGGCCTTGATTCGAATGCAAGCTGTTCGCTTCTACAACCACGGGACATTTCTACAGCTGAAGGACCTCGGGTACTCGGAATGCTATATTCCACATTCACCACACGAAAACAGAGGGTCAGAGTGTACCAGGAAACTAGCTGGCAATACGTGGGAAATTGACCCGTTACTTAACCGATTGAAAGAACGGTATGATAACGAGAACTACGACACGCCCGTAACAATCCCCAGTCGGCCGAATTGCACACACACTCCGATTCCTCCCGATATGTCCGAAGACGACTCACAAAGCCGCTGAATTCGCGGGACCATAGTGTTTATTGGGTGCCACTGAAGTTTGTTTAAGTATCAAGATGGCACAGACGGGATCCTTACCAAATACGCTCGAAGACACGGTGACCCTCAGCCGCGAGCTTCGGGAAGAAGGACAGATCGACGGGCAGGTAAAACTCTACAATGTTGATGACGACGACGAGTTCGAGTCTGACGCAGCACTCTTTTTCGAACGGACGCTGATGACTCAGGGCCTTCGAGAGGCCCTCTCGATTCTTCGTGATTCCTTGACTGGGGACGACCCGCGAGGCACGCACATCCTCTATGGCCCGTACGGCAGTGGGAAGTCTCACCAGATGGTGGCGCTGTACCACTGTTTCGATGATCCCGACGCCGCGGGTGCGTGGGCAAGTGATTCGGTTGAAGGGTTCGACGCTGCGCTTCCGGAGTCGGCGACGCCGATCACGGTTGCGATGCAGAACGAGCAGTACGAATACCTCTGGGAACCGTTCTTCGAGGCGCTTGATTACGATCCCGGAACGTTCGAGTCGGGCGGCTATCCCGATATGCAGACGATTCAGGAGGCCGTCGGCGACACCACTGTCGCATTCTTCGTGGACGAATTGGAGGACTGGTTTGATACGCTTCAGGGTGATCGAAAGAGCGCAAACAAGGCATTCCTCCAGTCACTGCTCGAATCGACCGCGCTCTCGGATCTCGAACTCTACACCATCGTCTCTGTGCTCCGCGAAGGATCTGAGGTTCACGACATTCTGAATCGGGAACAGGCGGTCGAGGTCAACATGAACAACCAGGTGGACAAGCGCGAGGTCCTGCGCCACCGCCTGATCGACTCCGTAAACGAGAGTGCGGCCCGCGAGATCGTCAACGGGTACTTCGACGCGTATGACCAAGCAGACGGGCACGTCGATCTCCCCGACGACTTGCTGTCGGAGATGCACGATCTCTATCCGTTCCATCCTGTGCTTCTGGACGCGCTTGAGACACGCTACTACGCCGATGAGGGCAACCAGAACACGCGCGGGATGATCTACCTCTTCTCGAAGGTTCTCTTGCAGATGCAGGATCAGACGGACCTGATCACACACGGCGACATCGACGCCATCGAGTTCGAGGACGAACTGGCGAAAATCAACTACGAACGACTGAACGCCGCTACCGGTGACATCAAAAGTCGTGTTGACACGGATGAAGTGCCCCACGGTCGTCGCATCCTGAACACGATTCTCCTCTACTCGTTGAAGCCGAGCGAAGGCGAGGGTGCGGAGGTGTCGGAGATTGTGATGGGTGCCTACCAGACAGGTGACCTCGTTTCCGACGTCGTCCTCAACCTTGAACGATTGCACGGCGTTGCATGGCACCTCCACAAGCTGAACGGGAAGTACGCCATCCGTGACCGGCAGAACCCGAACGCACTCATCCGGAACGCAGCTGTGGATGTGTCGGAGACGTCGGCGAAGGCCGAGATTGCGGACTTCATCACGGATATCTTCGGCTCGAACGCGCACCCGGTCGGGTTCCGGACGAACGATATGCGGGACATTCCGGATGACCGTGAGGTGAAGGTCGTCGTGAAGGACGGCCAGTGGACCCAGGACGAGGTGAAGAAGGTCATCACGAACGACGGTCGCGGACGCGAGTGGCGCAATACACTCGTGTTCGTCCAGCCCTCGGGGACAAGGCCATCGAGTCCGGCACACGGTACATCGACAAGGCGCGGTACATTGAGGGCGCGCGACAGGTACTCGCCGACGAGTCTCTCGACGACGAAATCCGCACCTCGATTCGCAGTATGATGGAGCAGGAGGAGAACGAACTCCGTGAAGAGCTTCAACTCCTGTACGGCGATGTGATCGACGGCGACAATCTGATGGACGATGACGAGTGGGCGAAAGTGGAGCCGATGGATCTCGATGTGTTCGTCCTCGACGAGGCGGAACTCGACGCCTCGAACATTGCGGACTCTGCGGCAGCTGACCCGTTCGACCTCCAGTCGCACGTCTGGGACATCGCCGAGGACCTTCTGGAGCGACGTGGGGAAATCTCGGTCGAGGACATCTACGAGCAGTTCCTCCGTGACCCGGAGCTCCCGATTCCCGGCAGCGCCAACGACGTGTTGAACGCGACCGTCGAAGCGCTCGACGGCAAGCCGGTACTTGCCCGTGACACCGGCGGGTTCCGCGACGACCTTTCGGGAAGCTCGCTGGACACTGTACTCGTTCAGCAGGACGACGTGGACGTGTGGGGCGTCGATGACGCTGAGCAGGAGCTCCGCCAGCGCTTCGGGAGCGGGACAACTGCACTCGACATCGGCGACTTCGAACTGGAACTCGTCGAAGACGGCGAGATCTGGATCGACGGCGACAGCCACGACGTCGTGATGCGGGCTATCGGCCGGCTCGCCCGTGAGGACCAGTACGTCATCGTGAAAGGGAACGAGATTCTCGACAAGCCGCAGTCCGACGCGACGCTCCGCGACGTCGGCGGTGCGGAGGTCGTCGGTGCGTCGTCCCTCGTGGATCGTATCGAGAAGCATATCGACGACGATGGGTACGCCAATCTCGACACGATCATCGGGGAGGTTCGGTCGGACGAAGCGGTGTTCCTGCCGCCGGACGAAACTGAATCGGTTGCTCGTGAGGCGGTCAACGAGTTCCTCGTCGACGACTACGTACTGGAGGCCGGCGGTCGGTATCTCGGATCGCTCGGCGACCGGGAGCCGACAACAGTCAAGATCGTCCCAACGGTCTCCGACCGAATCGGTGACCAGATTCTGGCGTACATCGAGGACTTAGAATCGGGTGACCAGTTCACGGTCAATAAGGTCACCGACCGCTTCGACGACAGCGTCACCGAGTACATGGTACGGACGTTCTTGCTGGAGAACATCGGGAAGGACGAGGAACCGGAGTACGTCGTCAACACGACTGGGTCGGACAAGGCCACCGACTGGGTGCCTGGGTATCCGTTCCGGAAGGCTGACACAGAGGCTGATACGTGGCGCTTCGAGTACAACGGCGACGACGTTGCCGCGATGCGGAGCAAGTGGCGGAACAACCACCAGACGGGGAGCGTCGAGTACGGCGACGTCACCTTCATGCTACCCGACAGGGAGGGTGTTCCCGGTGCTCTTCAGGGGACCGCCGACGTCGAGCGGACGCAGGTCAGCTTGACGTTGCGGTCCGAACAGGACTACACGAAGGTACAGGACCTGTTTGAGCGGATGCCGGAAGAGGCGTCGAGCCTAAAGATCGAGATCAGCTTCCAGAAGTAGTTCTGCTTCTCCTACTGGTCGGTGTCAGCGTTTCTGATTATGGCTTCGACGAGGACTTCGTCACCGTCCGTCTCATCCAGCATATTCCTCAGGACGGTTCCCCGATTAGTGCTGGCTGAGGTCTCCCTTGTGGGAGATTGATCAAGATCACTCAGATCACCCTCACCAGTAAACTGCAACAAAACTCACCTCTAGATAATTTCGATTGGACGTGTTTGAGTCGGAATCTGCAACCCCTTCCTCGTTATTGATGATTCTGGATCTTCGCTGAGCAAGGGTATCACGGTCTAAGTTCACGTCTGCGTCGTCCTCCACCACTTGAGTTAGCTCCCTCAGCAACCGGGTTTCAAGTTCAAAATTCGACTCATCCGGTTGTATTGTTGTTTCACTATATGCGGTGACCAATAACTCTTCGCGGCGATCTGAAGACAGACTCAGATTCCCATCTTCCTCAATGTAATCAAAGTACTGGTTGTGATGTTCCCTTACGATATCATCGGGATCATCTTCTTCTAACCCGGCAGTATCGAACTCCTCTTTCGCTTGTGAAAATGCAGCATCAATAACGGAACTCAATTGATTCCCAATCGGTTTCGAGATACTTTTGATAACGCGAGTCAACTTAATTGGATCCCAGTCCTTCTGAATCTGCGCTTCGGATACTCTAACGTACGCTGTAAACTCGTTTTCCTCGTATAAGAACTGGCTAGGCTCTTGCCAAAGCATCTCTGGGTCCAGAGTACCAGCAATCCAGAGACTTTCAGCATCTTCCCTGTCTCCATTCTCATCTTTGTCTTGAATTGCACCGTCAACCAATACATAATCCTCTAATTCACCAACGACGGGGATTTGATCTCCAAAAAGTGAGCCCATCAACTCGATAGCCTGCTTCTCTTGATTATCAAACTCGTATTCAGCGTCTTCAGCAACATCAATCAGATATTGGAATGCTTTGTAGTAGTGGAATAACTCATGACCAGAAAATTCTACATCTACCTCCAAGAGACCTCCTTTAGAGAGGTTAGATACGGAGACTCCTGACTTAGTATCCTTCTCGGTCAACTGGAGATGGGGAGATGTTTCAGCATATAATTCATCGAATTTAGACTCGATCTGAGACCGACGAACAACTTCCTCAGTATCTCTATCGACACTCACTGTCTCACGACTCGCACTTCCGCCCCCAACAACCGGGAGATGTGAAAGAGCAGCTTTCAGTCGAAACCTCCACCGCTTTCGATTCTCTGTCATATCAATATCTGTGCGAGCCTCTGTTACTTCCCGCGTCAACGAGGCTAACAAGCTGACTACACTCACTTCGTCAAGATATATGAACTCGCGCAGAGGCAACTCACCTTCATCTTCGCTCTCTGATGTCAGGAAAGAGGGGACCCACATTGGCATATCAGGCATTGTTCTCCTTACCCCCGGATTCATTTTGCTTCCCACGTCGTGATCGTTCGATCCGTCTTAATGCTAGTGCCAAATCTTCCGGTATAATCGTTGTTCGGCTGTCCTTTACACCCGAAACTGCTGCATCATTCAACAGTCGCTTTAATTCAGCACCGGTCCATTCTTCGGTCTCCTCTGCAATTCCGGTGAAGTCGACGGAATCTGCGACATTCATTTCCTCCTGTTCTGAGACGGTTTCCAATATATCAACTCGGTCCTCCATTGGTAACTCAGAAGGGAATTCTACTTCACGGTCGAACCTACCCGGACGGCGTAATGCTTGATCAATATCCTCCGGACGGTTTGTCGCAGCGATAACAATCACATCTTCGAATTCATCGAACCCATCCATCACCGTCAACAGTTGAGTTACAATTCGACGGTTGACCTCTCTTGACCCTTCCCGCGAAGAGGCAATGCTTTCTATTTCGTCAATGAATATTATTGATGGCCCGTCTCTCTGACTAGCATCCTCAAAGATCCGCCGAATTTCTCGTTCACTTTCTCCATACCATCTGCTAAGCACTTCAGGACCATTTATATTATAGAACGTTCCGTCTTCTAGACTATCAGCAACAGCCCTTGCGAACAGCGTCTTACCTGTTCCTGGTGGTCCGTGGAATAGAACACCGGTTGGAGGATCTGCTCCGATCTCGCTAAACTCGTCGCTTTTGCTTAATGGCAATTCGACTACCTCTTTAACTCGTTCCTTGATGGTTTCTAACCCACCAATATCGTCGAAAGAATTGTCCGGATTCTCTGTTCGGTAGCGACTTAAATCGGAAGATTCGCTCGAAGAATCAAATGTTGGTGGGTCAATATCCTCAATCTTACCCAGCACTCTTCCAGAAGTAGAATCCAATTCAATAGTGTCCTCAACACGTAGATCCAATTCATCGGGATAGAACACGCTGAGATGTGTATTCTCTGTCTGAACAATTATTTTCTCAGAAGATACTCGCTTGACGACTCCGACTAAGTTTCCTGAATCAGATCCATCTGGTTGGATCACCTCCACCGCATTGATCTGTTCTTCATCAAGCCGCACCGTTGCTCCGGGAGATGGATCTTCCCCCGTGTCATTGTACACTAGAATTGTGTTCTGATTGCCAAATGCGACTACCAGTTCGTTTCCATCTTCAACGACATCCTTCACAGTGAGAATTAGATTATCAACCATCGTTCTCTCGGAGTCTGTATACCGCGAACTGACACTCGAACGTGATAACAGTTCCCTGTATCGCTAAATTCCTCTTGAAAGCTAGAACAGCGTACACTACGAAAGAACTTCCACTGATCCCGACGTGGTTGATTTCAAGACTACGTTCAATTGCTTTCGTCCGTCTCTCAGTTGCTTTATCTGAGTATTAGAGATACTGCCGAACAATGGGTAGAGTTCTCGCTGGAGCTGTTTGTTGGTGGAAAGAACGCACACTTATGGGGTTCCTGCGTTATCGCTTCTACATACTGAATAATGTCTGAGCAATCTGGATCTTCACAGGGTCGGCAGGAGCGGACGGAACTCCCCATCGAACGCGGGTTCCCCATCGAGCGCGTGAACGAGTTGGCGGAACGAGAGGGGCGAGCGAAGATGTACTACCGTCCTATTTACACAATGCACAAGTGGTGGGCCCGTCGCCTGGGGTGTGTTTTCCGTGCAATCTCGCTCTACTCTCTTCTTCACGATCCAGATACAGTGGATGTGTTTGAGCCAGGTAATAACGGGGAGACGCTTGCGAACTGGAATGACGATGGTTCCAGTGAGTTAGATATCGCTTCCATCCTTGACCGCGTTGATATGGCAGACCCTGAGAGCCTCTGGGAGCTCTACCCCAAGGATGTCCGCGTCGAGGACAAGAAGATTCTCGACCCATTCATGGGTGGCGGCACGTCGCTCGTTGAGGCGTCGCGCTTCGGCGCTGAAGTCGTCGGCAATGACCTGAACCCTGTCGCGTGGTTCGTCACGAAGAAAGAACTCGAAGCTGGCCAAACCGACGTCGAAGAGCTTGAGGAAGCATTCGAGCAGGTGAAGGAGGACGTCGCGGACGAGATCACGGAGTACTACAAAACGCCCTGCCCGAACGGCGACCACGACGCCGACGTGATGTACAATTTCTGGGTGAAAGAATTGGACTGCGTTTCATGCGGGCACACGGTTCCACTATTCAAGGACTATCGCGTGGCGAAGGGACGCTACGAGAATGATGACAAATACAACGTTCTGTGCCCGGGCTGTGGGGCGGTGACTCTCGTGGACGACTGGCAGTCAGAGAGCCTTTGCGATGCTTGTGGCCATAGTTTCATTCCGAAGAACGGGAATGTATCTCGAGGAGGGAAGTACAACTGCCCTGACTGTGGACAGAAGTACGCAATCACGGATGCTATCCAAGAACAGGGTTCACCAGACCTCCGTCTGTACGCGGTCGAATACTTCTGCGAACACTGTGAGACCGCCGGTGAAGAGCGAAGTGAGTATAAAGGATACAAACGTGTTGAAGAGGCAGATATCGATCTTCTAGACGAAGCAATCGAAGAGTGGGAAAGTAGCGACGACCTCCATGAGTACGTTCCTGGCGAAAAAATCCCAGAAGGAGCGATTACTGCGTCATCTGAACTGGCTGGAAATGATGTCTTTGACCACGGATACGAGTACTGGACCGATATGCACAACGAGCGCCAGCTACTCTCGGTTGCGAAGATTATGCGGTCTATCGAAGATATAGACCCCTCACTGCGGGACTACCTTCTCTTGGCTCTAACAGACTCACTCATGTTCCAAAACATGTTCTGTATCTACAACCAACCTGCGAACAAGATTGAGGGCGTTTTTCGAATGAATTCGTTCGTGCCGACTTCAGAAGCCATCGAAAATAACGTCTGGGGTGCTTCAGCAGGCCGAGGTACGTTCTCAAACTCTGTCGATAAAGTGTTGAGAGGAGTTGAGTATGGGGCTTCTCCGACAGAACGATTCATCGAAGATGGGGAAACTCAAGAGACGGGAAAGTTCGCACAGCCAATTGGTGAGGAGTCCACTCTTTATCAAGGCGATATGCGGAACCTCGATTTCGAGGACGAATTTGACGCAGTAATTACTGACCCACCATACTACGACAATATCATCTACTCGGAGGTCTCAGACTATTTTTACGTCTGGCAGAAGATTTTGCTTGAAGATGAATACCCTGGGTTCGATCAAGACCAGACGCCTCGTGCCGAGTCAATCGTAACTAACCCGTATCTGGACAAGACTGCCGAGGACTTCGAAACTGAGATTGGGCAAGCCTTCGCTGTAATCCGACGGGCGTTAAAAGACGATGGGGTGCTAGCATTCACTTACCACCACTCTGACTCAGAGTCGTGGGGCGAATTGCTTGCCTCGCTATGTGCTAACGGATTCGAGGTTACAGCGACGTATCCAATTAGTGCAGACTCTAATAAATTCATCACGGGTGAAGCAGTCTCATTCGACATCACCGTCGTCGCCCGACCCATCGACGACACCGAGCCAGCCTCGTGGAACTCCCTCCGCCGCGACATCTACCGTACGGCCCGCCGTACCCGCACCCAACTCGAAGAGAACCGTGACCTCTCCCGTGGCGACATTGGCGTGATGGAGATGGGCGCGTGTTTCCGTGAGTACTCCAAGCACCACGGGAAGGTGCAGCGTGACGGCGAGATTATGGACGCGAAGGATGTCGTCCAAGAAATCTATGGCATCATCCAGGAGGCCAGCGATATCGGCGTCGAGGACGTGTTCATCGACTTGCTCGACACGCCCGACGTCTCCTACGATGACGTCAACAAGCTCTGTCGCGGGACGAATGCCACCCCGGAGGATCTCAAGGAGACGCGCCTGTACAACCAGGACGACGGCTTCGAACTCGGCACCTGGGACAACGAGAAGCGCCAAGCGTACATTCAGGAGCGCGTCAACGGCGACGGCGGCGACCACCTCTCGAACCTTGACAAGCTCCAGTTCCTCCGCTACCGCTACGAGAAGGGGCAGGCAGTCCAGAACTACGTCGAGAAGTGGGACGTCGATGACGACCTGCGCGAACTCGCGGGACGGCTCGCCGACGTGACCGGCGATGACACGTACACGCGGGTGCTTGGAGATCGGGACATCACGAGCTACTGATTGGACGTTTACCTACGTTCCCCCGCTTCACGACCGTGGTATGATCGACGCCCTACGGTGGGGCGACACAATCAGTAAACGGAACGCTCAAGAAACAATAAGGAATAGTTTCGAGTAATCTGTGCGTCCATTTCGTGCCGGCGAAGCAGCCTACGAACGATCCATCGCAATCGATGCGAGTACTATCGGTGACATCACTATCACCGTTGCCGTCAGTGCGAATCGTACTGATGAGCTGGCTATTCTGGACAGTATCTATACTGCGGCCCAAGGATACCCGTTCTTTCCCTTCCGAGACAAATCGCACGACTTGACGTACGAAGACAGCATTGGATTCTTCGAGACAGTCGTTCAGGACAACAGCCAGTATCTAAAGGCCACGACTCATCTCGGACGAGACGGTTCTGATCCTGAGCGTGTTGAGGCAGTCCAATCTGCTGTTCTCGCTGAACAGGTGGGAGTCGAAGATGCACTCGTGATTCTCGACGGTAACGAGGACAAGGCAGAGCGGTTTGGGCGGGCAATCACAGGAATCTCAGGTAGCTGTCCACCGATGGCTACCTGTATCCAGTCAGAACTGTATTATCCTACATCCCTGCTCGCCGACCTCTGTGCGAGTCATCTTGCATACCAGATCGACCATCCTCGCCACTGTTCTGAGGTGACGCCGACTGCCCCAGTGACCAAAGAGGAATTCAACCATCTCTGGGGGCCCGCATACAACGAGATCGTGAACTCCTCTACGCCCGTATACACCGAGCCAATTGAGCACCGGAGAGCCGAAACCGTTCCAACCCGGATGACCTGTTGGTTCGAGGGTGTGATGGGCGGCGGTGAACCAGTTCAGTTCGAATCCTCTGTCCGGCCAATTGTGCAGTATGCTCGGAGAGAAGGCTATGAAGAACTCGCTACCCGTCTCTCTGAAGTGTAGAAGTCAGGTGCGTTTCCTGTGCCCACGTCCGTCTTCGACGCCTATTGGCTTGCGCCGCCAAGCTTGCGGGCCATGGTCACACAGGCTCCACGCAGCACCTCTGCGCTCAACTCTACCTACTATACGCCAGCATATAGAACTTTGGATGGCTTACCAAGATACGCTGTTGGAGCGAATACCACCCCGGGAACATTCTATCTTCTCTGAACACACGACCATATGGAATCGGGAAAGAAGTCGTTGGAGGAACTGACGACGGCAGGGGTATTCCACGTTCCGGAGTATCAGCGCTACTACTCGTGGACTGAACCGGAGTGGGATGACCTCTGGACAGATCTCTACACGCTTCCCCCGGACAAACAGCACTACTTCGGAACGATCATCATCCAGAAGACGGACGAAACGGAAAGTGGTGGGAGTACCGGTGGCTACGGCTCCTCGAGAGAAAAACCCATCAACCTCCTTATCGACGGCCAACAACGTCTCACCTCGCTTGCGCTGCTGGTTCGCTCGATGACGGAGTGCCTGGAGGAAATCGCACCGGAGACGGATCACGAGGCCGAGATACTCGCCGACGTCGAAGAGATGCGCGAGACACTTCTCGTTGAGGACAACATCTACCAGCTCCAGCTCCTCGATGAGGAGGACAACAAGTACCTCGAATGGCTACTCACGGGCCACGACGTTCACGAACCGGACCGCCCGTCTCAGCGAAAGATGATCGAGGCGAAGGAATACTTTGACGACCAACTCGACGATCTCACCGCATCCCCCGATGTCGATCCCGTGGACGTCGCTACGGAACTCAAGCAACTCTGGGAAACCATCCTCGAACTCGAACTGATGGTGTACGTTGTTGACGCAGCCAATCCTGAGAAGGCGACGCTCATCTTCGATAGCGTCAACGACCGAGGTCGGTCGCTCTCTACGTTCGATAAGACGAAGTCGTTCTTGATGCGGATGGCATACCTCGCTGCGGATACTGAGAGCGAAGCACAAGCAACCATCCGCCGAATCCGACAATCGTTCGGGGAGATGTACAACGACCACCAGACGATGCTGGAGTCACCGTACGTCACCGATATTAGCGATGATGCAGTCCAGCGCTACCATTTCATTTCGTATTTTGACTGGTCGAACTCCGACGAGTACAGTGATCCCGCCTTCCTTAGCGAGCTGAAAGAGCACATCCGCAAGCTTCGACAGGAAGATCCACGAGCGTGCTTGGAATACATCAAAGACTACACCAACAGCTTGGAACGCGGATTCAACGCGTTATCGAAGGTGTTAGACTGTACCGGTGATGACGAAATTTCGACCCTCGTCCAGCGGATACACCGCCTCCGTCACGCGACGAAGTTCTACCCGTTGCTCCTCAAAGCGTGGCCGAATCTTGATGACGATGGCAGGCGGGAGCTCCTGAACGCGATTGAGACGTACATCTTCCGCGTCTACTCGATTGGTAACCATCGAAGTCACACGGGTGAGTCCAGCCTCTACGTCCGCACGCGAAACATCAGCGAAGACAGTCCAGCCGATATCTGGGTGAGCCAAAGTCGTCTCCCTAATGAATCGATACGAGGACGACTCACAGTTTCGACGATCCCTTTCAGCCGCGGATCTGTACTCGAAAGCGAGCTCGCAGGACCTTCGGTATCTCTTCTACTTCTACAACGAACACCGAGCTGACGAGAAGGGTGAGCGCGGTGGACCATCGCTCACGGAAGCGATGAGCAACGAATACACGGTCGAACACATTTGGCCACAGAGTCCCGACGAACTACCCCTCGAGGATGCCGACGAGTATCCCAGTCCTGAAGCGCGGTACGACGCATATGTTGATCGACTCGGGAATCTCACGCTTGCGAGCAGACCGTGGAACTCGAAGTGGGGGAACGCTACATTCGAGACCAAGTGTGATGAGGGATACGTGGAGTCGAAGCTCTGGGTGCAATGGGATATCCAGAACAACTACGACGAGTGGTCTGTAGAAAACATCGAGCACCGCGAGGAGACGATAATCGACTTTGTCCTCGACGAATGGGCGACGCCCGAGACACGGCTTGGAGACGTTGAAGAGCCGGCGGACGCGATTGACCGGCTTACGAAGGAGGAACAGTTCGTTCTCAAGGCACTCCGCCAGAACACTGGTGCGGCGGTCCGTCGTGTTATCCACGGGGACGCGACCGAGCTTCCAGACTCACCGTTCGAAGAACCAAACTCGAACGGCACAGAACGAAACGAGGTAGGTTCGATTCTTAGCCGTCTCCAGAACGTTGGCCTCGCTGAGCAGAACAAGCATACTTGGTCGCCCACCGACGAGGCGCTTGGCAGTGGTCTCCCGACCTAACGCCCAACTACCGCGGTCGGTATAACTCACTTCGACGCGTTAACTCCCTGTAAGACCTCCGACGTGACGATTGAGGTACCGCACCCCTTTTTGACCCCTCGGCAACGTGCTATAGGTAATGGCAGGCCCCGGACAGATACCCGGACAGTACAATCTCGTCATCGAAGATGCCTATGAGACCTTCGAACACCAGATCCCCGTGAAGGAGTTCCTCCAGCGGCTCAAGAAAGATAACGTGCCCGAGAAAGTGAGTGTCGTCGGACTCGCGGATGCCCTGAGTGACGAGGATCTGGCGAACGAACTCGCCCGTGAGATGGATCAACGTGCGAACGATTTGGAGTATCAAAGTCCCACGATACAGTTCGTCGTCGAAGGGTCGTTTCATCGAAGCGGGAAGACCTACGACCTTCGGTACGATGACGAACTCTACTCGCTCCAGCAGGTCTTTGGTCCACAACTCGAACGGAAAGAAGGTGGAGAGTGGCTCGTCGCGCCGTTTTAGTCCTCAGAATCGGTTATCACCCTGTACGTAGTCCGGGCGTACTATTTCGAGAAGGGGCGCAGAATTGACCGCACCTATTCAGTGTGGTCTTTGAGGGTTCTACTCCGGGTAGTCCCTTTCAAAGCCTGCAGTACTCGCTCTTCGACGGCGTCGCAGGCGTCGGTGTCCACAACAGAGTATCCGTCCTCTCCGCTCCTGATCTTCTCTATGAATGCCCTTCTGAATGCAGCTTTCACTGAGGGGTATTCGATTATCGGATCGTAGTGTCGGTCGAAGGTATCGTAAAGCGACAACAATGATTCGAGAGGGAGGAATGCAACTGGGATATCTCCCGTCTCCACATCTTCACTCTGCTCGAACCACTCCTGTACACGAGAGGCGACATAGGGGAATTGACCTTCTCGAAATTTGTTCGAGACGAAGAGGTGGGCGTCCAGGTTTTCGTCATCTGAGAGCGAAACTGAGAGAGCACCGCCGAGGTTTTCCGTAACCATATACCAAGCAGCTTTGTTTTTCTCACCGGCATCGAGATCGTATCCCTTCTTTGTGTAGGTGAGTTTCGGGTCGTAACTTGCGATGAAGTAACCGTCGTCTTCAGGAATTACGAGACAGCCATCTGTTTCTGTCTCTCCTTCTCGACCCCACCGCTCGGTGAAGAGGAACATAAATTTCAGGAGATAGAACACGTCCCGTTCAAACTCGTTGTAATCGTAATCCTCCTTCAGTTCCTCCCGCTCCTCCTGTGAGAGGTCGTCGAATTCGCCTGCTGCACCGCGCTGATGTAGGTCCTGAAGGCGTTCGAACGCTTCGTCCGCCCGACCAATAATTCGGTTTCTGAACTGGGATTTGCTGTCACGAATCGCTGAGGTAAGAAGATCCTCTGGAGAATCAGTCATCAACAGGTCGTGTAGGTCAATAGTCCCGAAGTGTTCTCGCCCGTTGAGATACGCTTTCCCGTAAACGACGAGAACCGAGTTTAGCAGGTATTGATTAATTCGTCGAGGAAGGCGGCCGTTTCCGAGACAATAGTTGATGTACTCATATCGGTGTGTGTTGGCTTCTTTTCCTGCACTCGCCACTTCCTGGAATGTGGCTCGGATGTAGTCGTTGTGTTTCGTCTCATACGCATCGATTGAGACGTCCAAGAAGTTGATACCATTATCTGAAAGCGTATCACGGATCTCTTTTAGCGACTCAAATGCTGCTTCATGGATCGCCTCATCGTCAACGCTGACCTCCCGTCGGATGTCGTCCCTGAAGCTATCACCTTCACATTCGTCGCACTTGTCCGGCTTTTCTTCCTCATACACCTCGTGACAGCGATAGCACTCAAATGTGTCAATCTCGGCTACGTCGATGAATTCGTTCAGAAGTGACTGCTCTTCTTCCGGTAAATCCTCGAAATATCGGTTATACGTCTCAACTGCCCCAGTGAGAATCTGGTGGAAGATGTATGAATCTCGTAGCTGGACGTCATATGGATAGATGCTATCGAACGAGATGCCCAGTTTGTCCTCGATCAGTAATCGAATTGCCTCCTTTTCTGACTCGGGCAGGTACCGATCCTGGATCTCAAAGTAAAATCCTGTTTCTTCACGCTCTACTTTCAGCTCGACCTTCTTCCCCGTCTTGTTGTGGTTGAAGCCGAGATGGGATAGTTCGGATAAGCTCTGTAGATCGACTAGTTCCTGAAAGACGGCCTCTGAGTTGAGGTCATTTCGAACACCCGTAGGGTTGCTGAGGGAGAGGGACGATCCATCGGGGAGATAGGTTCGTTGGAACTCTACCTCGGTGAGTGTGAGCGCTTCAATCTCATCGTTGAAGATCGACGCAAGTCCATCAATGACCTCCTGAGTCGTTTGAGATCGTTCTATTCTGTCAACTCCATCACTATCCGTAAAGGTCTTTGAGAATTTCTTGATTCGATTCTTTGCACCTCGTACCTCTACCTCACCGCCACCATTTTTCCGAACGAATAGTGGGTGGGCGCGCTCGAACAGTCGACTTCGGACACGGTCGTCTTCCCGAGTGGTCACACGAACCTCTTTGCTCGGCCACACCAGTGTAAAACCGTCAATCAACTCTTCGACGAAGAGACCCTCATCTTCGAGTCGTCGGAGTTCGTCCTCGAAGTTAGTTTCCACCTGGAAACCGTTGCCACCGCTGCTCTTTTGAGCCCATTTTTCTTCTGCCCAGATGGTGAGTAGAAGCTGTTGTGCACGATCTGGCGATTGGTCGTTTAATTCTGCGAGTAGGTCGTCGACTGACTCAAACCGGGAGTCAATCCGTTTCGTTCGCCCAACGTAGAAGTCCGATACGAGATTTTCAAGCGTCCGTTCTGACTCCGGGATTTTATCATACTTCTTCCCGAGCAGCAGACCCCAGAACCCGTCATCGTTCGAAAGAGGGTCATGTGATGTCATCTCGTTACTCATTCAACTATTTGATTAGTGTGAAACCAGGTATAAAGAGACTGTCGGACGGAACTACTGTTCAGAGCAGTTTCAGCGGTCCTTCCTTCTCCACTTCATCGGAACCGTTCTGGAGGAAGTAGAGGTCGATCCACTCCTGTCCGTGCTCGCGGCAGAACACCGGTACACACGTCGTCGTATGCTCGTAGCGCTGTTCACAGCGCGTCTCGATCTGTTCTCGCGTCCAGTCACCGTCCTGCTCTAGGTCGTACCGATTGCGAACTTCCCACGAGTGTTCGTCGGCGGCGGCTTTGAGGACGCGGAGCGAGAAGTCCCGAGTATCCTTGAACGTGAACGGACCGCTCATCGACGTTGCTTCGCTCAGGGCAGTCTCTTCGACGCCGTCGAGACACAGGCGATTCTCTGCGACGGCGCGGAAGGCTTCGAGTTCAGCAGATTTCTCGACGAGGACGTCGTGTAGGTAGCTGTGGACGACATTGCCGTATCCGTCCAGAGTGAACGACTGCTCGGGTGAGACGATCTGCAGTTCGGCTCCGGTCTGAGCGACGCGGCGACGCTTCGGTTCGAGTAGCGGACACAGGAATGCGAGCCGGTCAGCGTGCAGGAGGTAGGCGTAGCTGAACAACCGAGACCGAGACGGCGATTCCTTCACCGGATCGTGGCCTTCCGCGTAATACTTCGAGTCCAGTACAGCTAGTGTCTGGTCGCCCTCCTGTAGCGCGTGGTCCGGTTCGTGGTAGATCTGGCCCTCACCCTCAAACGGGTTCACGGACGGTGATCGGACAGGCGTCACGTCGTCGAGGCCGCCGAGGTGGTCGTAGGACTTGATATACGAGAGCTCCCGCTCAATGACGACCTGGGAGTACTGCTCGAACAGCGACTCCATATTCAAAACGTAGTCCACGACCAGTTCTCGCGGGCCGTCTCGGAGTTGCTGGCCGAGTGACGACGACATCACCGCTTTGGCAACGTCGAACGCCTTCTGGTAGTACCGGCGTTGCTTCGGGAGGTCGGTAAGTGAGAGACGTCGATACGCGTCCATCCGGTCTAATCCGCTGCTAACACCCATACTCTCCAGGCGCTCCACCTCTCGGTGAACCTCTGAGAAGATACGGTCGTATGCAGGGTGGTCGTTCTCGTGGGAGTTCTGCCGAAAGAGCCGAAGCAGCGTCTTCCCCGCGTAGTGGAGTAGCGAGTTCGCGGCGTTGTCGTACTCGGTCTCGTTGCGGATCCAATGTGGCTCCAGCGTCCCCCGTGCGTGGTTCATAAGCGTCTGTTCGACGTCGATTTCTCCCCGACCGTCCAGACTGTCGAGCCGTCGGATAACCAAGTCGCGGATGTACCCCTGCCGGTGGATCGTCTCTAACCCATCGAGGTAGTTGATCGCCAGCACGACGAAGACATCGTCGAGATGGATGTCATCGGAGAGGAAGTCCTGTAGCGGGATCCCGTGGTATTCGATGGAGCGGTTCTGGTCGTAGACCGCCAGCAGCATATCGAAGATGTGCTCCCAGTCGATCTTCGGATCGACCTGGACCTTTGACGACGGTGTGAGGCTCACGACGCCAATAATGTCCGTCGCTTCGACGTGGAGGACCTCGTTCTCGTCGCCGTCTACGGTGACCGTGACGACTTCGTACTCCTGCTCGCCGTCGAGTGCTGCTTGACTCTTCGTGAAGACGCCGGGACTCTGCTGTGTGAAAGATGCGCGACGAAGTTGGTCCCCGATGGACGACGGACAGCCCTCTATCCGGATTTCCCCGCGTTCGGGGATATTGAAGGTGTCCTGCCCGTACTCGTAGACTTCGTCAACGGTGCTCATTACTCGTAGGAGCCCATCTGGCGTCGTTCCTGTTCGAGTTCCCGTTCGGCGAGCTCAGCCGCAGGGGCGAGATCGAACTCCTCGAATTCGCCGTTCATCGCGCGGTAGTGTTCCGCGATTCGCTCAATCTGCGGGAATGCGGCGGCGTTCAGGAGTCGCGGAACGATGTACGTCCGGAACGCCTGTCCGACCGCATCTGTCTGGTCATACTCGTACACTCCGCCTTCTCGACAGCCGACGCCAAGGAAGACGGCGACGTCGCGATAGTGCATCGGGCCGAAGCGCATAATCGACCCTTGCGACGTCGATTCGTGGCCGTGGTTGATCCCCTGATAGTCCCGCTCGAACAGACGGAGAATCTCGCTTTCGCCGAGGTCCGTGTGGTCGGTAACGTGCGTGGTGATCCAGTCTTTGAACAGCTGTCGGCGCTTGTCCTCCTCGTACTCGTCCAACTCGATCATGGCGAACCGGCGGGTGATCGCGTTGTCGAGTTCGTTCACCGTCCGGTCGGACATGTTCATCGTACAGATGATGTTCACCCGCTCGTCCAGTTCAATGGTCTCACCCTCGTCGGTCTCGAAGATGGTCTGATGGGGATTCTCGATGGCGGTGTACAATGGGCCGAAAATCTTCGAGATGTCGGCTCGCGTGATCTCGTCGAGGATGACGCCGTACTCGACGTCGAATTGGCGGGCACGCTGAACGGCTTCAGACACGCAGCCGAGTTTCGTCCGGTAGCTTAGGGAGTCACCGGTGTAGTCCGGGCTGATGCCGCCGATGATGTCCGACGGCGTCCACGAGGGGGTCGCAGTGTTGAGCGCGTACCCGATACCGGTCTCACGGGCGAGCTGCTTGGCGAAGGTCGTCTTCCCTGTTCCGGTCGGTCCGTACAGGACGACGGGCTTCCCGGCTTCAAGGGCGACTTTGGCGTTGCGTTCGACATCTTTCGGAACGAGTATCTCTTCGGGCGTTTCGTCACCGCGGAGACTTACGACGCGCTTGAGGCGGTCTGAAGCCAGCGGTGACTCAAGCACAGCACGTCGAATCCGACCCAGACCACGTTCACCGTCGTGGACCACGTCGAGTTTCTCGTCCTCGATCAAAAACTCCAGTACGTCTTCGCTCTCTGCATTCCGGATTGCTTCGACGACGTCGTCGGTTACACGGCGAAGAATTCCGACTTCGTCTTTCGCATCTTCAAGTGTATAATCGTCCGACGAGTCACTCATTGTCGAATACAGGTAGCCCGCAGTATATAAAATCCCATTCAAACCCCATTTTCGACCTGTTCGAGTGGTTCTGTTGATAACACTCTTCCCGTCTTGTGGTTACTCAGGATCTAGTTTCACATTAGACTACGTAACCTGTTGTGAAATATTCTGTATTATATTATTGAAACAAAATATTTTGTAGTTTCGGTAGAGCGTTGCGGCGCTGAAACGGACTCGCAATCAGGACTTTGCTATCCACCCGGGCCAGGATATTGAGTACGTGGTCGTCGACAACGAGAAATCCTCGCGAGACCGGGTGGCCCTCGCCCACGAAGATATCAACACCTACGACGCCTCCTACTACGAGGTTCAGCTCGTCAGAGCAGTCGAGAGTATACTGTCTCCGTTCGGCTGGGATCGGACCGACATTCGACGAGAACTCGATGGAACTCAGATAATCGGCATTACGAACTGGAGCTGACCACACCCCTATTTCGCGTTGTGAAGGGGGTAGGGACGTGGGCAGACACCCCTATTTCGTGTTGTAACACACCCCTTTTTCGAGTTGTAAATATAGAGAATTCGCGGCTTCCAGCTCATCTAAGCCGGTTTCTTATATTGAAGTCGTTGGCTCAAAGTGTCGAGTAGAAACAAAGGGGTGTGAGAACCAGCGGGAGTATTGAATTGTTAACCCGCTCGAAGGACCACCCCCCTATTTCGAGTTGTAAGCGAAGAGGGTACTCACAAGAACAGCGGACAGGGTGGTGGACACCCCTATTTCGAGTTGTAACGCGACATTCGGCATGACTATCGAAGGGTATTGTCCGATGACCCCCCTATTTCGTGTTGTAAAGACCGGAGGGTGGGGGAGAGTTCGTAATCGCGCTTCAATTCAGAAACGAGTTCATCTGCGACTTGGCGACCGATCGCATCATCTCCTCTTCGCGCTCTAACTCTGAGAAGCGGTCGTCCTCCAGTATTCGTTCCATGATTGACTCGGGGTCCTCAGCGAGATCAAAGTGCATGTGGATGCCTTTGCCCCTCCCACGACCACGTCGGTCGAACTCGAGGATACCGTAGGTCGCCTGCTCAGTGACGTGGTTGACGAAGGTTTCTCGTCCATAGGAGTCCGAATCGAGGACATCACAGACGTACTGATAGAGACTGTAGGAAGGGCCAGCGGGAATCCAGTCGACACTCACATTTGAATAATAGTCCGTTGCGGCGACGGCGAAAATACAGAGCTTCTTTTGAGTCGACAGCCCGCCGATGTGTCGCAATTTTCGATCGGAGTCGTATCGTTCCTGAGCAGTCCGGACGTGGGTTTCCAACACCCGTTCATCCCCCTGCTTATCGGCTAATTCGCCGGACCACCGAAGGAGGTCGATAGCCTTCCGTGCATCACCATGGGTTTGCGAGCCGAACGCAGCCACGAGCGGAACGACGTCACTCGCGAGAGCTTCCTGTTTGAATGCGTCTTCGCGGTTTCGGAGGATGTGTCGGAGCTGCGTCGCATCGTAATCCTCGAAGAAAACCTCGTCAGGATTGAACGAGCTATTTGCGCGGCTGTTGAGATCAGACATGAAATCGACGTAGTTGGTAATCGCAGTCACAGAGACGGGACCATCAAAGCTACCGAGATCGCGAGCTCGGGACAACTGGTAGAGAAGCGAATTGTATTCTGGTTCAGAGTATGGACCATCGAGCATGTCGATTTCGTCGAGAACGAAGATGACGCCATCGTAGTGCTCGCGCATGATTTCCCAGAGGCGCTCGAGTTTCTGGTCTGTCGAGACACCACTCTCGGGAACACCAGGTTCCTCCTCGATATTCATCGTCGCTTCCTGGATAAGACGATAGACAGCGCGACTGGTGGTGCCGGGTCCCTCGCAGTTTATCGAAAACACACCGAACCGCATTCCCTGAGCCTCGCTCAGCTCGACGATTTTCTTACAGACCGCGTGGATAATCAGCGACTTCCCGGTTCCAGACGGTCCGGTCAACAACATATCCGGAATCCCCTGACCCTGGAGCGCGGGCTTTAGATTCGTGATGACGGTCTTCAGCTGGTCATCGCGACCAACGATTCGATCTTCGTCGATGATGGTGTCGGGGCGAACCAGATCCTTGTTCTCGAAGACGGTTTCGACAGATTCGGATTGGAGTTCGTCCATGATCGAGATGCCGCTCCCCGAATCACCGAATGTAGATTGACTGGTGTCGGACCCGTCAGAATTGCTCCCCTCATCTCTCGGAACTTCGTCTATAGAACCAGACTGTTCCGGCTGATTATCTATATCCGGCGGTCCATCACCCATGTCTCCATCCTCTGTAGGCCTAGTATAAATAACTGAAGGGCACCGATTTCGATTTGTAAACGCGAAGATTCAACCGACGGAGTGACTGAGTCGGCTATCTCTTCTTTTTCAGGCTCGAACCGCTGTCGACGGAGCGGCACACCCCTATTTCGCGTTGTAACGTCTTGTCAAAGACTGAATAGAATATTGAGACACACCCCTTTTTCGAGTTGTAACGTCTTGGGAGCTTCTAACACAGTTTTGAGAATCACGAGATGGACGATTGTATCAAATGGTGAGAATAAGGTGAACGAGTTCCACACGAGCCTCGAATACAGGACCACAGGGCAAACCACGGACAGCACTCGGTGGAGATCACGAAGCGTCCTCGAGGAATCAACCCACACCCCCACCCCTTTTTCGAGTTGTAACGGACAGCGATGACACGGGGAGAGATGCTGTTGAACACGACCAGAACAGCAAGGACGAACGGGAGAGGTCGTCAGAGCACGGTTATCAGAGGTTAACCCACGATCCCCTCACCACTCACGGATACGTAAGAAAACTTACGTATCGTTCGTAGGTATTATCTAGTGCGGTTATGGTATGCTACCGTACTACATAAAGTTTCCTTTATTGTAGTACACTGTTGAAAATGGGCGATACGGTGTTTGTAACCGCTGGAATCGTGGAATACAGCCTGTTCGAGCCGCAACGCGGCAGTGACCCCCCACCCCCCTCGTTCTGTTACAACTCGAAAAAGGGGTGGGGGTGTCCGACCTCGATCGACATCTCTTCCGACAACCTTCCCACTCTGGTTCGAGTTTTCTGCCCTGCTGAGGTTTATAAGCGATTACGCGGCTAGACCGCTCGCTGATGACCACCCCCACTCCAACCGACCCGTTCGACACCGATTCGCCATCCACCACTCCCCTGTACTCCCCCGTCACCGCCACGAACATCTACCACGCCGTGACCGACCTCGGATACCCTCCCGAGTACGTCATCATCGTCGCTCGTGCTCTTGACGAATTTCAACTCGCTATCTCCGCCGCCAACGACGGCCACTTCCTCCTCGACCAGCTCGCACCGCAGGCCGACCGCTTCGAGGTCCTCGACGTCGACCGCATCTCCGGCCGAACCCGCCTCGAGGACCTCCTGTTCTTCAGCGGGCCCTACGCAAAGACGATCCTCACCGACGCCATCGGCATCGCGATGCCCGAGTTCGAGGGCCCCGCCACGGGACACCCTTACCCAATGTCGCCCTCATCGTTTGGCGTCGACGACGACCACTCGCAGCGAGCCCACGAGAACGTCACCGATGACGACCCCGACGGAGCCGGGGATAGGAACGAGAACAGACGCTCAAGATATGGGTTCGCCGATACCGACATCGACATCGACATCGACATCGACGAAGCCCTCGATATCGACTTCGCGATCTCCTCGCTCGATGAAGACCGACTCCTTCCCGGGATACATTCGCAAGTAATGCGCGCCGAGGTTCAACAGATTGCAGAACTCTCGTTCGCCTACTACCGAACAGAACCGGGGCTGATGAACGAACTCGACCCCGTCGTCGGCTGTACCTTCGCCGTCCGGTCAGCACCCCACGACGACATCGTGATGGCCGAACCCGGCCCACGAACTGTGCCACTCCCTGGCGGCACACGCGTCGCCTGACATAGCGAGAACCAGTTCACGGCCTAGTCGAGAATCCTGATCTGGATTCTGTGGTGTCTTCCTACGCGAATCTCGAGGCGAGACTATACACGAGTCCGGCACCGCCGGCGACTATCGCGATGAAGCCTAGGACGAAAAGCGTATGTTCGGTTCACACGTCCCGGTGGGGGATTCGGTCCTGCGTCGCCGAGGAGACAGACCGTGCACTGATACGAATACCAGACGAGCACCGCGCCCACGAGCAGGACTACGACGCTCAGTGCCAGGACGCCAAGCTTCCTATCGGACATCGCGGTCATCGTCTCGGTCATCGCAGCACCCACCGGAGGCCTCGTAGGAAGGCTCGGCCGGCCGTTCGAAGGACGCGCAGCCCGTTGAACCCACCCACTCCGTAGCCACTCCCCGTCGGGTGACCGTGAATCCCGTCATGGCAGTACTGGCAGACCGTCACCAAATTCCCGAGATGATGCCAGCCACCGTCACGAAGCGACTGCCGGTGATGAGCGTGCAATACGACCCCACCATCACCGGCGTGGGAACCACTCCGTCGCCCACACTGCTGGCAGGTATAATAATCGCGCTCATAGACCGCTTTTCGCCGAGCATCCCAGTCCGGCGGGTACTTCCCGTCGTGAGCTCGCGGGTCATCAAACCGACCGTTGATTCCGGAACGCCGTCCGAACATGACTAGTCGGATTCGCTGTCGACGCCGGATGGGTCACCGAGTTGCTTCCCCAGCTCCTCCGGTGACAGCGACTCGCTCTCGAGATCCGCAGCGTCGTCGACGTCGTCGCCCGAGGATTCAGCCGAGTCCTCAGACTCGACTTCAAGCAGACGCTTCTCGAACGCCTCTTCGTCGAGACTCGTCCCGCTCACCGCGTCGTGACCGCTCACATTGAGGAGGTCCTGGAGGGCGAACGCCGCGACGTGCGCGAACGACGACCCATCGTGGCCGTACTGTTCGCGAGCAAGTGCTGCTACTTTCGGAGACGTCTCCTGCGCAGAGTGAACGCGCTCGAGCGTCCGCGCCGCTGTTTCGTACACCCACGCGTTCCGCGTCTCCAGGTCGATCACGCCGACGTCTTCGGGAACAACCGAGACGTTCACCGACCCGTCGTCAGTCTTGTAGGTCCGTGGCTTGCCGACAATCGTGACGAACTCCGGCGCCTGAACCTTTTTGAGTTGTTTGAGCGCGTCTGTCTGGTAATCGCCAGCGTACACCCAGAACGTCCCGGTCGGGTCGACGACGCGAGCGCGGAGGTACTCTGCGCTCTCTCCGACGTCTTCGATATCCGTGACCGTGCCCGCGATACAGATGCGGTTGGCCCGCTCGCCCGTCGGGAGCGCAACGTAGACCGGGGCGCGTTCATCTTGTGAGGTTTTGAACGTGTAGGTCGCCGTGTTCAGCTCTGCGGCGAAGACGCGCTTGGCGACTTCGCGAGTCGGTACGTCCGTCTGCTGGGGGGTGGTGTCTGCTGCTGCCATTGGTATTAGTTCCCTCCTGCTGCGACCGGCGCGTCATAGGTCTGCGGGAGATCCTCGATGTTCTCGGCCGTCAGGCCCGGCCCATCATAGCCGTACTCAGAAAGCAAGTCATCAACCGCATCGTGGTAGCCCTGAGCGAACGCCCGGTTCGATGAATCCGTCACCTCGTCGATGAGGAGATACCGACCGAGAAGCGGCCCCTCGACCGTGAATCGGCGGCCGATGAGCATCTCGGTCAGTCGCCGCTCAACCACAGTGAGGTCGAGCGCGTCCGACGCCATCTCCATCGCCGTCTCCAGGTCGATGCCCGTCACGACTTCCGTCATTCCAGCGGTGAACAGACACTCCTGAACGGACTCCCCATCGTCGAGGACGCCCTTGATTCGGAGGTCGAACTCACCCTCGTTCGGGCCGTGCTCGCTACACTCGCCCTGCTGAATCACCCGCGTACATTCCGGATCTGTGCATCGCTTGATGAGGCCCGACTGACTCTGTATCGCAACGAACACACCCTCATAGGCGGTCGTCATCGTCCCGACCGTGCCGATGGCCTCCGGACTGTCCCTCGCGTGCTCGATGATTTCGCTCCGCGAATTAATCTTCAGCGAGTAATTGCCGTCATACTCGTCGACGACGACGTCCTTGAACGTGTACGTCGTGTCCTCCTTGAGGACTGGGGGCTTCGACTTCGTCCACGCGACGAACTTCAACCGGCCGCTCTCGTCACCGACGAGACCAACCTGGTGGATTGAGTCCTCACGGGGGTCCCAGAGTTCGACGATTTTCGCTCGCACCGTCACCCATGCGCCGTCAGTGGTGCATTCAGCGAGCGGAAGCGGTTCCTCGGTCGTTCCCTGGTCGCCGCCTCGGAGTGAGGCCCAGAACGCTTCCGTATCCACATCCGCCTCTTTGAGGACGTGGTTACGGACGCTGTCGAAGGCCGCGCTTCTCGGCACTCGATACGTGTTCACGTAGGAATCGAACAGCGTCTCGAGAGCGTCGACGTCGTACTCATCTGCCTGGTCGTCCGAGAGGTGGGGAGCCACCTGCTCGTGGAGTAGTTGGGCATCTTCATGGAGGGTGTTCATGTCCACTCAATTATACGCTCTATCTCGATATAAACCGAGCCAGCGAAATCGCCCGTAGTCGGGCGCTTTTCGTCGCTATTCCCCGCAATCCCGCATATCTCCACCGAGCGTCACGAGCCACGAATGCGGACACACCCCTCTATCGAAATGAAGTCGACGACGAGATCGAAGCATCGGGATACGCGGCCTCGTTGCCAGCCACGCCGGAGTACCGTACTGCCACCGACCGTTGCACAGCGGTTGGTGGGGGAGTATGCGAACCGTGGGACCCCCGACGTCGCGAACAGAGCCGCCGGGCGGGGAACGGCGAGTCAGCGATTCCTACGCAACACAGTGAAGTCAGCCTCCGGTCCAGTTGTTGCGTAGGATTAACCCCCTGGCCGCCCTCGCGCTGCTACGCCACAGAAATCCCGTCACCGCCATTCCGAGTCCCCGGCCTTGTGAGAGAGCGTCTTCCCTACTGGTAGCCGCGAACAGGGCCGTCGGGTCCGGAATCTCCCTCATCATCCGCTCGCACGCCCGCTTTCGCTTCCGGTGAGTCGGTAGTCTCAGTATCCGACCCGTCGTCGGCGTCTGGGAGTTCGCCCGTCTCGTGCGTTGCTGCTAACTCCGCCGACAGCTCCTCGAGAGCGTCCTCCGAAGGGAAGTCCTCGCGAGTGACCGCGCCCGCGTCCCGGTGTGCCGCACTCCGGCGAGCCTGCCCGACGAGATTCGCGAGATCAGCGCCAGTCAACCCGCCTGTGTGACGGGCCAGCGCCGCGAACTCATCGCCCGACACTCTCGAGGGTATGTCGTTGAGATGGGTCTTGAGTATCGCGTGGCGGGCCTCTTCGTCGGGGAGGCCAACCTCGAAGTGTGCCGTCAGGCGACCCGGTCGGAGAATCGCCCGGTCGATATCACCCGGTCGGTTCGTGGCCGAGACCACAATCGCCTCTCGGTCATCCCGCGTGAGTTGCGCAAGGAACTCACTCGTGACCTTCCGGTCTTCGGCGTGGGCACTCTTGGCGGTGTGTTCGCGAGCGCCGAAGAGATGTTCCGCCTCGTCGAGGAAGATGATACACTGCCCGATCTCGTTGGCCTCGCTGAACAGCGTCTTGACCTGGTCGCTGCTTTCGTTGACCCACATACTCGTCACGTCCGCCGGCGACAGCTCCACGAACGGGATGTTTAATTCTCCGGCGAGCGCTTTCGCGAACATCGTCTTCCCTGTCCCCGGAGGACCATACAGGAGGATGCCGCGCTCCGGTTCGATACCGAATCGTGAGTAGCGATCATCCCCTCGCTGTGCCGCTCGGAGTGGCTCGAGCACGTCTTCACGAAGGGCGTTCTTCAGGTCGTAGTAGCCGCCAATATCGCTGAACGACGTCTCCGAATCTCTCCAATCGTACGTCAAGTCTGCGAGTCGCTGTCGAGACCTGTGGATCTGAGAATCCAAATTCTGCCCGCTGGATGCTCCATGCCCATACGTGGTCTGTTCGCCGGGGGGAGTGCTTGGCCGACGAGTCTTCGAGCTGGGGCTCGACGCTGATTTTACAGGGAATGGTTTGTCCCACTGCGGATTCAGGGGGTCGGAGTCGGACTCGGCTTTATGTTGCTCGCGACATCTGTCGATGAAGCCGAGTGCTATGGCTGCGCCAAAGGTCATCGCCAACTCCCACCCAGCGACCTCGATGTAATCGCCCATGGTGGCGTCTACTCCCGGGGCGACCATTTCGATGATACCCCCGACTGCAACTAGTACAAATACTGCGGGGATGGTGAATAGCCATCCTGTCGCAATCGGCGGTGGGCCTAGCACCCGGCCGGTAATGAGGAATAGAACGAAAGCAAGCACTATCGCAACGAAGCTCAATATGAGCGCCGACAGATAGTTCTCAACTGGATCGCCAGGCTGGGAACCAATCGTTAGGAACCACAAGGTGACGGGCGTCGTGATGAGAACCGCTTCGATGGCTCTACCCTTCCAACCGTAGTCCGGGAACCACTTCCTAGAGTGGAAGGCTGCGTATGCGAGGTCGACGAGTAATATCGCTCCTAGAATCGGAACGATGTCTGCGTTGGTGGGGTCAAGGATGTTGAGTGACATTGGTTGTTTTCTATGATGTCGTTGGTTGGTTCGGGTGGCCTGCGAGCGAGTATCCGTACAACCCGCTGGTAACGCGCCAGGGATTAGTGAGACGCCTTGCCGGGTATCTCACCACCCTTAGACCGGTATTTGTATTTAAACTCCACACCGGCCCGCAGCAGAGCCACCATAGCGGGTTTGACGAACGTCAAGTGGCTTTTCGAGGTCGCTACGGAACGATTTCGAATACCAACCGCCCGAGACGACTCTAGAACTGACCTCCGCTCGAGCTTTCCGAGCCGATGTCGCCGCTCTTCGCAGCTTGGGCCTGACCAGCACTCGCCTGCCCAAATTCTGAAAGCCGACGATTTGGATCTGGCGTCTCCTGTGGACTATTCGAGCCGATCATTGGCTTACCAGCCCGGCGGCCCGCGGAATACGCGAGGTAGGAGTTGCCGCCAACCCCGCCGATCATCGCGGCCGCGCCAGTCTTCGCCGTGAACGTCCCTGCTTTCTTCCCGGTGCTCACGCCCTTCTTGCCGGTCTCCACACGGCGGTTCCGTACAGCGTTCGTTGCGATGTCGCTCTCGGCGGTCGTGATGCGCTCGCTGGCATCCTGCTGGTCGGCCTTGGCCGCCCGGAACTTCTGCGAGAGGTTGACCGACCGACTCGCTCCATCCGTCCCCATATACGACATCTTCCGGTCGAGGGTATCGGGGTCGGTCTTGAACTCCGGCTTCTGGTTCTCCATCGGCTCGGCGTTGAGGAAGCCCTGCTTCTTGGCCTCGGCCATGTCTATCTCCTCGTTCGCCATCGCGTTCTGGATGAACTTCGCCTGCGACGACGCGGTATTGTGGTCGGTTTGCGCCTCAGACAACGAGGCCTGTGCCGAGTCCAACTTTCCCGACGTCCCGTAGTGGCCGATACGCTTGGTCGCCTGCTGGTGTGCGCTCTGCTTGACACTGCTGACAGCGCCTTTCGCCCGCGCTGTCATGCGACTCGAGAGGCCGGACCCGCCGGCCCCGACGTTCGCACTCCCGGCACTCCCCGCGCTCGCTCCCGAGCCCGAGGCCGCGGCACTCGAACCGCCCGCCGCGCTACCCCCGATGCGCCACCGGAGGCCGCACCGCCGGACCCACCAGCAGCCGCACCACCGGCCGCGCCAGCGACAGCGCCGCCGACAGCGGCCGTGACAGCCATCGTCGCGACTGCTGCCGCCTCACCAACCCCGATGGGCTGGCCCGCCCACGAGATGAGCTTCCAGATCGCCACGATGAGCACAACTGGGAAGAGCAGCATCAACGCGAGTTCGGCGAAGATCAGGCCGGTCTCGCCAGCGACATTCTGAATCATCGCCCCGGCGCTATCGGAACTCCCGCCCGTGGCCTGGAGGATACCACCGTGTTCGATGACCTGGAAGGCCAACACGATGATGGCGATGATCGGGCCGGCTAACAGCGCGAAGACGCCCATCCGCATGAACGTCGCTCCGACGCTCCCCACCGACTTGAAGGGACCACGGCCCACGAACCAGACGACCGCGAAAAACGGCGTCCCGATGTAGGCCATCCAAATCATGAACCAGCGCAGTAGCAGGAAGAATAACGCCAGTAGGAGCGACAGCACCGCGAGAATCGCGGCGACTATCGAGACGATGAACTTCAGCGTCCACGTGGCGAACGTCGTGGGCGCGCCGACGAGACCGTTACCGTACCCATAGTTCGCTACTCCCGGGTCGGGGTCGAGGTTCAGAATCGCCATCGTGACGGCATTCGTCGCGTCGATCGCGAATCCCCAGGCAGGCTGGGAAACCCCGATGAACAACAGCACCATCACCGTCCGGACCACGAGGTCCATCAACCCGGACTCGCGGTCCTCACTGAACGGCCACGCGATGAGCGCCAACGCGATCATTATCGGGAGCAAGACCAGCGAAATTTCGAATATCCCAGTCCACGCTCCGTTCGCCGCTGTCGAACCGTGTGGGTTCGGGACATTCAGGAGGCCCTTGAGGAGCTCGTCAGTGAGCGCCGACGACATCTCTGACGCTGCCGCATTGAGCGTATCAATGAGCCATCCCCAGATTGCCTCTGCGACCGAATCGGGGCCAAGAATCTGGAGCGGCACTACCGACCCCATCGCGAGCTGCGGAACCATCAGGACCAGCAGCGCGGGATCCATCAGCGCTCACCAGACGCCGGGACGTCCGACACAGCGCCATCGACGGAGTCCGATCCCGGCGACGGCTCTGCTGCGGCCCGGTCTTGTGCGAACTCACCAGAGAGTTGCATATCCAACTCGCGGTTCGTGATGTCCGGCATATCAGTCAGGTCCAGCTCGGACTCGACCGGTCCGGCATCTTCGGGGCGGCGCGTTCCCTCGCGCTCCTCGATGTACGTCCAGGGGTCGAGGTTGTTGTCGATCATGTAGTGCTCAAAGTCACCAGAGTGAACCTCGAGCCGGCGACGACCGTGTTTCGTCGTCGACAACAGACAGCCAGAGTACCCGGATTCCTGCCCTCGCGGGGCTGACTGTAGGTACTTCACTTCAGCCGGCGAGAGGTCGAAGTACTCCTTCGTCGCGTCCGAGACCGACTGCGCATAGAACAGCATCTTGATGTCACAGTTCTCGTAAATCTCGCGGCGCTCTTCCGTCCGCAGGAACTCGTGTGCGGTCTGACTCATCAGCGTCAGCCCGGCATCGTAGTGCCTGGCGTGGCGGATGAAGAGGTTGATGAGATCCCGCGTCGACTCCCGACCCAACAGATAGTGGGCCTCGTCGAACGTCACGTCGAAGCGATTCGGCGACCGCTTGGCCTCGAGGTACGCCCACTGCAACATCGCGTGGAGGATGAGCGGCATCTCGCCCGTGTCCGCGAAGGAACTCATGTCCATCACGACCAGCCGCGAGTTCAACTCGAGGTTCGTCGTCCCGTTCAGGTTGTAGTTGATACCGCCTGGCTTGAACGACTCAAATTTGGGTTCCAGGGACTTCCCGACCTCCTGGTGCTTTTCCGAGGGCGTGAACACCGCCATCGGGACCGAAATCCCGGCGTCCGTGATTGGCTCGCCCTCCTCAGAGAGCACGCCCATCTCACAGAAGTGCTCGAACTCGGCCTCGTCGACGAGGCCCTCCTCGAGCGCCGCCTCATAGCCACCGTGAGTGATGACCTCGACGCCCCGGATGAGATCGTCGATGATAGGCGATTCGTTCGCGTATGTCTCGTACTCACCGAGGACAATCCCCTTCGAGAGATACGCGTAGTGGACCGCCTGGATCAGCATTCCCTCTTCCGCAGCGGGGAGGCCGCCCCGGTCTTCGTAGTGCGTGTTCAGCATCTCCACGACCGAGCGAACCGTCAGCGGGTAGGTATCCTCGGCCGCACCGAGGTCGCCCGACGGCGGTTCGATATCCATCGGGTTCACCTTCTGTGCGCCGCCGAAGCGAATGACTTCCCCGCCCAGCTTCTCCGCGAAGAACGGGTAGTCGTCGCCCGCCGGGTCGAACAGCACACACTGGACGGTCGGGTCGGCCAGCAAGCGGCGGTAAATCTCGAGCTTCCGGGCATAGGACTTCCCTGAGCCCGTCTTCCCCGAGATGACCATTCCGTACCCGGAGTGTGCATAGCGGTCGATGATGACCGGCCGACTCGTGTCGTCGAACCCCATCATGATGCCGTCCGCGTCGTAAATCGGCGGCTCGACGAGGTTGAACAGCGTCGCCAGCGCTTCCAACTGAATCGGGTGGACGTTCTTGATAGTGTCCGTCGCGAGCGGGACAATCGTCCCGTTACCCTCGATTTGCTGGTGGCGAAGGATGGTCGTCTCGACGTCCTGTTCGGCGAGGATGGTGTCGACGCGCTCGCGCATCTCGTCGAGTTCCTCGTGGGAATCCGCGATCAACTCCATGTAGATCGCGATGTCGTAAACCTTCGTCGTCCCCCGAACCACGTCCTGAAGGATGCGCAGGAGGTCTTCGCGTTCGAGTTCGTCTTGGTGGGTGTCCGTCCGGCCCTTACGACTCTTGAGCGCCAGCGACGTCGTCGTTTGCGTGTAGCGTCGCTGGAGTTGTTGGCGAGTCTTCGCGGGGTTACGCGGCGTGATGTGGAACGACAGTCGAAGGTCGACGTCCGCAATCGTCAGCGGGACGAGCCAGCCGAGATTGACCTTCCGGGGGAAGCCCGTGACGGTCATAATCTGCGTCACCTTCTCGTTGCGAATCTGGAACTCGGGGTGGCGCTCCATCGCACGGGGCGCGACGAGTTTCTTGTCGAGTTTCCCGCGCTCTTCGAGGGATTCGATGGCTGAGACCAACGGGAGTTCTTCGGCCTGTAACTGGTAGGCCGCCCACTCGATGTTCTTCCGAGTTGCGTCCCGGTCGAGCAGATTCAGATACTCGAGTGCGAGTTGCGTCTCCTCGCCCGTGAGGTCGTCAATCGGGATCCGTT